>NZ_JANUXS010000004.1:0-287605 GCF_024814365.1 Corynebacterium sp. ES2715-CONJ3 | reverse complement strand
CAACGCTGACTCGGATGGCGATGGAGTTAACGACGGCGACGAGATCAAGAACGGCACCGATCCTAACAATGCGGATACCGATGGTGACGGCCTGACCGACGGCGAAGAAATCTCCGGTGAGAAGAACGATAAGTTCGGAAACCAGCCTACCGATCCAAACAACGCTGACTCGGATGGCGATGGAGTTAACGACGGCGACGAGATCAAGAACGGCACCGATCCTAACAATGCGGATACCGATGGTGACGGCCTGACCGACGGCGAAGAAATCTCCGGTGAGAAGAACCCCTTCGACAACGACGGCGACGGCAAGGGTGATCCTACGGATCCGAATAAAGCCGACACCGACGATGACGGTATCAACGACGGTGACGAAATCTCTGGTGAGAAGAACCCCTTCGACAACAACAACGATGGCAAGGGCGACCCCACCAACCCGAACGCCGCCGATACCGACGGTGATAAGTTGAAGGACGGCGACGAGATCAATACGATCGTCGACAAGAATACTGGTAAGACGATAGCGGATCCTGACAAGGCTGCCGATGCACCGAAGACCGATCCGAATATCCCGAACAACCAAGGTTCTTCCGACAACGCTGGCTCCACTGACAACAATGGTTCCTCCGATCAGCTCACACCTGGAGCTATTGCTGGCATCGTTGCTGGTGTTGTAGGTGCGATCCTTCTGCTCCTGAACATTCCTTCGATCGTTGCCTTCATCCAAGGCCTGTTCGTAGTACCAGCTCCTGCTCCTAAGGAAAATAAGAAGCCTGGTGTTATGAAGCCTGGTCTCAAGAAAGGCTTTGCTAAGCACTAAGTTCTAGGGACCCACTTCGAACCTAGTAATTCGAAGACCCCTGAGACCAAGTAGAAGAAGACCGCGTCCCTCTTACTGAGAGAGGCGCGGTCTTCTTCTGTGCTCCGTACCCAAGCGTGTTCTACGGCTCCCCGCAAGCGACTGATTCATAGGGCAGTTTTAATCGGATTATTTGGACTTGGTGGAGAGCCTTGGTAAGCAGCTGTCCAGAGGATTACGCAATATGAAGGGTGCCCGGTCCTGCCGCGAGTTTGATTGCCCACCTGCTGGCTAGGTGGGCATAGGCACGCGAAATTTCCTGTTTTTCACCGATCTCTCTGCATCTCCCCGAATTCGTAGAATTTCGTCCGGAGTGTACTTCGTACCACCAACCTGCCGTGAGTGTGGCTGCGACTTCTGTGGGCTTCATCTAGAGTCGTTCCACCGTCACTGTTTGGTTCGGAGCCTCTCAGCGGAGCTCCAGAGGCAGAGGCTCACCTCGTGAGAGCCTCCCATTGCCTTGCTCAATAGGGGCGCCCTGAGGGGCCTCTTGTTGCAACAGGTGTGTGCTGCACGGCGTAGCAAGATACAGTTCCGCCCGCTAGCTAGGTGCTGGTGAAGCGCCGGGCGTCTACCTGCTCATAGTGCACGTTCAGAGCTCTGTTTGAGGGAATCGTAGCTATATAAAGCTTCCATCTGTGTCTTGATCAGAGCCTGTTGAGATTGGGGATCGGATGAGGTTACTCAACCGCCCCCTCTTGATATAGGTCTCAGGTTGATTGGAAGGCAAAGCAGAAGGCTAGGGGTGTCATGGCATCTTTGTCGTCGTGCAAAGAACTTTTCAAATCCTCCCTAATCTATCGAGTGGTGTGGAGAAGTCGTGCGGGGAGAATTCAGTACTGCTGGCTCATACATCTTGCAGCCTGCTCCATGAATAACAGTATTCGGATTTGGTGATTTTCAAACGGCAGTATAGTGAGCCAGTCCGTTGCCGGGAGTGGCCTCAAGAGCACGAGCGTGCTCTCTCGATGGCGTTTAGAATCCGGGACTCTCATATAAGGCGTTTGCTTTTAGCGATGTCTCATTTTCTTAGACCCGAGTGATTGACAGCCACCTGGTTTGGTCCGATTTGCACTGCGGGGCTCGCTGTCCTGGTAATCCCTCGCTCGCATCCTCGATTAGCTGGAGATGCTACATCACTCAGAGTCTCGGTGATGCTTCACGTAGTACGCCTCTAGACCGTGAATATTGTCTAATCTTTTGCCTATTCCCCTATAGGGAAGTGAATGTTCTAGCCGATGCAAAGGCAGACTTAGTCTTGAAGATTAGAGTGTGGGTTTAAGCATATCCTCTGTCCCTAACATCCTATACGCCAGGGAGTATGAAGCTTATAACCACTCAAGAAATCGCGATTGGCTAAAAAGATAATCGCAGTGAGCACCACGAGTAGACCTGCCTTCTCCCTCGATTTCTCGTTCCTACGAGGGTGTTGACAGGTAGAGCGGCGAATCATCTAAAGAAATCTACCTGCAGATGTCCAACCGCCTACATTCGGTGTGCAATGAGCGAAATTCTAAGAGAATGACTCATCAGACCAGAACTGTTAAAAAGGTGTTTAAGTGACTTCTCGTGGAACAAACGTCGTATAAGCCCCACGAGGATTGTCTCGGATTTGAGGTGGCGCAGCTGGGCTTTCTCCTAGCCTTCGCGCCACTGTAGGCGCTAATCGAGGGCCCGAATTGTGCCCAATTGGCTCCTAGATACCAATATCTGCGCTGATCGTTAAGTTCTCGAGAACTACTATATGGTGCATATTTAATTGTCCTCCTATGTGGATCGCGCAGAAAACTTATGTCATCTTGCTGTTATAGCGTTATCGCTAATTTTTGTGGCTAGTGCCCCAGATGACAGGAGATGATCTCTTCCTGGCCTGTATTCAGCTGATTTTGGATGGCTCTAGTTAGGGCCCGCTCGAGTGTTAAGTTTCCAGTACGCGCATAACTGCGGGGTGAATAGATCGGTGGTGTGGACGAGGGTGTGGCCGGCTGGGCGGGTAGTAGTTGCGGCCAACAGAGATACTTTGCCATTGCCAAATGTAGGTGAGGCCCCAATCTTCCCATCGCAGATGTGAAGATTGGGTGCAAAAAGATCTTCAACCGATACCCCGAAATAAAAACATAGAAAAATATAGCCGGGGCACGAGTTTAGCTCCACCATCTGCGTGGCCGAATTCATCTTAAACGTGAGGTATCGAAGGTGGTGGCGTACCGGGCTGAGGGGTGACCCGTATATGTATATGCGAAGAAAGAGCTCCCCCACACTAGAAAAGTGTGAGAGAGCTAACTGCTGGTCGGGATAACAAGATTTGAACTTGCGACCCCTTCGTCCCGAACGAAGTGCGCTACCAAGCTGCGCTATATCCCGGTGGCGTGTCGATAACTACCGAACAACCATCAACAGATGTTAGTCCTCTTATAGCGACATTTCAAGCGCCCTATTTTAGAAGATAGAAACGGTAACCTAGCTCGACTTTTCGGTAATTTTTAGCAGAGTAGCTGAGGGGCGACAGAAGAGACGTATAGGGGCAAATTTGCTAGTTCCTAGCCCCTTGGACACATACATCGCCATGTGTTTAAACTGGTGCAAACCTTTGGCCCGCGCTCGATCAATACCGCAATTAGTTACCAAGCTTATAGATCCAGGCAAGCAAATTTGTCCGCCGTGAGTGTGCCCAGAAAGGGAAAGCTGGTAACCGTCAGCAGCAAAACGGGCGAGTACCCGCGGCTCGGGACAATGCACTAAGGCAAGACTCATATCGGCCTGAGGATTAGGCGCTCCCGCGATGCTCTCATAGTCGTCTAAATCGTGGTGAGGGTCGTCGACCCCAGAGGCCGCTACTTTGAGGCCGCTAACCTTAAATTCGTGCCTTTGATGTGTGGCATCTCGCCAACCATGCTCTAAAAATACTGCGCGCATATCTTTCCACGGTAGTTCTACACGTGATACTTTTCGCTTCCTGCCAACCAGATAAAGAAAAGGATTGACTGGCTTGGGTCCAAAGTAATCATTGGATCCAAAGACGAAGAGTCCGGGAAAAGCGAACAGAGGTTGAATAGCGGCAAGCAGGCTCGGGATTGCATGGAGATCGGAGAGATTATCGCCAGTGTTGACCACTAGATCGGGCTTGAGTCGCGCCAGATCTGCAATCCACTCCTGCTTCTTCTTTTGCCCTGGCACCATATGAATATCCGAGATGTGCAAAATTCTAAAAGCTTCACGTGATCTAAGGGTGCCGGGCGAAAGGAGTGGTACCTCGACTTCTTCGAGTTCGAAGCGTTCACACTCTTTATAGCCCCACCAGAGTGCTGCGGTACCAGCTATAGCTCCCAGACTACCGATTTTCAGAAGCTGAGATGCCCAACGCGGGCATGAAGATGTGAAATCCTTGTTCATCCTTTAGACCTTACCTGCTTCAGCGCACAGGTAGCTCTATGAGGATGCGATCCGAGTAGAATGGAGACACTATGAGTGAACTGAAGCTAAAAATTCGAGACGATATCAAAGTTGCTATGAAGGCGCGAGAAAAAGAGCGCACCGGAGCTCTCAGAATGCTGCTCGCTGCCATACAGGTTGAAGAAACCTCTGGCACAAAGCACGAATTGAAAGACCAAGAAATTCTCAAGGTAATAGCACGTGAAATTAAAAAACGGAAGGAGTCTGCTGAAGTCTATGCCGCCAATGGGCGTCAAGAATTGGCCGATCAGGAGCTCCTTGAGGCCGCTGTCCTCAACGAGTACCTCCCGCAGCAGCTTTCTGATGATGAAATCCAAGCCCTAGTAGCCCAAACCATCGAAGAGCTACACGGCGAAGGACTTGAGATCAATATGAAGAGCATGGGTCAGATTATGAAGGTCGTTACCGAACGAGCCGCCGGCACTGCGGACGGCAAACGCTTATCCACCGCGGTCCGAGCTGCGTTGCAGTAACAAGGAGTGGGGCCGATAACGGCTCCACTTTTTATGGCGATTGCAGAAGATCGCGAATCTGATTGGTTAATTCCTCCACGTCCGAACGAAATTGATCTTCTTCATTAAAGGCGGTCCTTGGTTGCGGTTGAGTCTGATTAACCGCTGGTGGTGGAGGAGGGGCAGAACCATCCGAAACGAAGAGAATGATAGTACTCCCTTTCTTGAGTGGGAGATCGGCACTGGCGCGGACGATCGTTCCCTTCTCGGCACCGTTGCCGGCCACGATCTGTTGTAATACGTTGAATTTCCTGGCCACCAGTTCTCTTTTAACATCGCCGTATTTGCGACCAATATATTCCTGACCGAAGGTGGCTGAGGTACCAGCATTGAACCGCGGATTATATTCCGGTAACCCTCCCTCGAAGGCATTGAGGCGAGAAGCTGCCGCAAACCAGGTGCGCGCAGGTTCAGAACCGCCAAAGAGATTGCCGTCGGGGCACTGACGCACTGGTACGGTGCACAATGGTGTAATCGTGGTGCCATCGTTGTAGATATAAGGAGCTGCAGCAAAGCGGTCGTTATATCCTAGAAAAGCCGCCGATTGATGGGACTCGGTCGTTCCTGTTTTGGCCGCAATAGGAGCATTCCAGCCTGCGCCCCGCGCAGCATCAGCTGCCGTGCCCTTCGTAGCATCAAGACTTAAGCCAGCGCTTAAGGCCTTGGCCACTTCGGGGGCAAGGGCTTCGTCACACGCGGGTTTATCAATAAATACCTCGCGCCCGAAGCGATCGAGTACACGATTAACCGGTGTGGGTTCACACCACACTCCTTCGGAGGCGAGCGTGGCTGCCACATTTGACAGTTCAAGAGGGTTTACTGCCACCGGCCCAAGCGTGAATGATCCTAGATTATGATCTTTCATATAATCAGCGATGGAGTTATCAGCATCGAAGGTCTGGGGCTGGGTATATGAACGGAGACCTAATTTTACGGCCATGTCCACTACCTCAGGAACGCCCACATCCTCGATAAGGCTCACAAAGGTGGTATTGGGCGACTGCGCTAAGGTATCGCGCAGGCTCATGGTGGGGGCATAGACGCCGGCATTTTCCACACAGTATTTGCCTGGTGGACAGTTCTTTGCTCCCCCTTCGCCCATGCCGGACACCTCTATACGTGGGGGAACGTCGAGCTGGGTATCGAGGCCATAGCCCTGTTCGAGAGCGACGGCGGCGGTGAAGAGTTTAAAGACCGACCCGGCGCCGCTACCTACTAAGGTGGCGGGCTGATTGAGAACAGTCTGACCAGCTTCGAGATCGAGACCATAATCGCGGGAGGAGGTCATCGCGAGGATGCGCCTTGACTCCTTGCCGGGCTCGACCAGATTAAGAACTTCGGAGACTCCAGGCTCACGCGGGTTGACGTGTTGAACAACGGCTTCGTGGGCAATATTTTGGGCCACTGGATCTAGGGTCGTTTCGATGGTATACGAGCCCTTGTGTAGATCATCGAGGCTAAGCCCCTTATCGCTCAGGTAGTTGAGAACTTCATCGCAGAAGAAACCGCGATCGCCAGTAGTGATGCAGCCATTAGGCAGGCCGCGGGGAAACTCTAAAATTCCCAGGGGTTCAGCTTTAAAGGCATCAGCTTCTGCAGTAGAAATTGTGCCCACATCGACCATTGCGTCGAGAACGGTATTACGGCGGGCGATCGTGGCCTCAGCATTGGTATAGGGGTTCAGGTAGCTTGTGGACTGCACCATACCGGCGAGCATGGCCGATTGTGGGATGGTGAGCTCTGCGGCAGGGATTCCGAAATAGGTTTGAGCCGCAGCCTCGATTCCAAAAGCCTCGTTACCAAAGGGGATAACGTTGAGGTAACGGGAGAGAATCTCGTCTTTATTCAAAACTTTTTCAATTCCAGAAGCCATGCGCATCTCGCGCAATTTTCTGGGGATCGAAGTCTCGACAGCAGCAGCTTTTTCGTCACTAGTAGAGGCGCGAACATAGAGCAGATAGTTTTTTACATACTGCTGGTCAATGGTAGAGGCTCCCTGTTCCACCCCACCAGCGAGGAGATTTCGCACCACCGCGCGGAAATTTCCCTGGATATCGACGCCATTATGTTCGTAGAAGCGGCGATCTTCGATGGCCACGATCGCTTCCTTCATGGACTGGGCAATACGGTCAGGTGGAACTTCGAAGCGACGTTGGGCATAAAACCATGCGAAGGGGTGACCATCTTTGTCGAGCATTGTGGTCACCCCTGGGGTCTCAGTTGAGTTGAGATCCTGAATATTCGACTGCATGACGTCGTTGGTGCGCTGGATGGCGAGGGCGCTCATAGCAGCGAGAGGGGAGAGCGCAACGGCTCCCACCACACCAGCTGCGAGCGTGGCGCCAATGAATTGGTTCACAGATTTCCAGAGGGACACATCCCCTACATTACCGAGGACGGTGTGAAAGTGGGAATAATCAGACCCCCTTAATGTGTGACTCGTTCGACATTCACTAGGTTGTGTGAATAGACTTACACATGACCAACGGATCAGTATAGACCGAAATGCCGGTCAATTTGACCAGTTTCTCAATAAGTTTCCCTCAGGAGGACAACCAAGATGACAACATCTCTGGCGAACCCACAGAACAATGCGCTCCTGGACCCCAGTGGACTCGGTTCTATCGACCGTGGCGATTGGGTAATGCACGCAAATTGCCGGAATGAAGATCCTGACGCCCTCTTTGTCCGTGGAGCAGCACAACGCCGTGCTGCGGCGATCTGTAGGCAGTGTCCAGTGCTCCTCCAATGCCGTGTGGATGCCCTCGATAACCGCGTGGAATTCGGGGTATGGGGAGGCTTGACTGAACGACAGCGCCGCGCACTTTTGCGCAAGAACCCCGACATCACCTCATGGGCTGATTATATTGCCAATGGCGGCGAACTCCACGGTATTTAAAATCATCAAGTTGCAAAAGGGCGCACTCATTGCAGTGAGCCCTTCAGTTTTTCTCAGTTTTACGCGAGCTATCTAGTCTCAGCTAGTTTAAGGTGGAAGTTATGAAGAAATGGGAATACGCAACCGTACCGCTATTAGTACACGCCACCAAGCAAATCCTCGACAGCTGGGGTGAAGACGGCTGGGAGCTGGTCACCGTCGTGCCAGGGATGAATCCAGAAAATGTAGTCGCCTATCTGAAGCGCGAGGTCGTTTAGCCGATGCGGGTCAGTGAGAAACTCGCGGAGCTCGGATTAAGCCTACCAGCGGTAGTTCCCCCGCTAGCCTCCTATGTGCCGGCGGTTCAGGTAGGTAATCAGGTGTGGACCGCCGGACAACTTCCAATGGTCGATGGGGTCTTACCAAGAACTGGAAAGGTCGGAGCTGACCTTAGCGTTGACGAAGCCTATGAATTAGCGCGGACTAGTGCTTTAAATGCTCTCTCAGCCGCCGACGCTCTAGTTGGAATCGACCGTATTCGCCGCGTCTTTAAAGTGGTGGGATTTGTTTCCTCCGCGCCGGGATTTGCCGATCAGGCGTTGGTCATTAACGGTGCCTCGCGTATGATCGGCGATATTTTTGGTGATCAAGGTATCCACGCACGCTCCGCCGTCGGGGTATCAGACCTACCACTTAATTCGCCAGTGGAAGTAGAGCTCTATCTCGAGCTCGACTAGCAGACAAATTGGCTATATTTCTCCTTACCATCCCCAGCGATCGGCTAAGCTAAGAAACCATGAAGCATCCTGCTTATAGCCAATTGCGGCCCGTTACCCCGTCTGCAGCCGTCGTGCTGTGTATGAATCCCGGTTATGCCTCTTTAGAGGGAACCAATTCGTGGGTTATCCGCGCTGAAGATGATCCGGTAAGTATTGTGATCGATCCTGGCCCTGAGGATGAGGGTCACCTTAATGTTCTTAATACCAAGGCGCATAAAGTGGGTCTCATTTTACTTACGCACCGTCACCACGATCACGCCGATGGGGCGCATCGTTTTCGGCAGCTCACTGGTGCTCCGGTAAGAGCCTTTGAAAAGGCTTATTGTCATCACGGCGAGGCGCTTGTAGATGGTGAGATCATCACTTTAGATGGATTGAGCCCACATATTGAAGTGGTGCATACCCCAGGTCATACCGGTGATTCCGTGAGCTTCTTTATTTGGTCAGGTACCCCGCATGAGTCCACCTTAGAAGGTGTCATTACCGGCGACACTATCGCGGGCCGCCACACCACGATGATCTCTGAAACTGACGGAGATCTCGGTGATTATTTTAAGACCCTACACTTATTAGAAGATCGTGGGAAGGGTGTCCATCTCCTCCCCGGTCATGGGCCTGATGGAGAGGATCTTTCCAAATATGCCGCTTGGTATCTTAGCCGCCGGGAACAGCGACTTGATCAGATCCGCGAAGCTTTAGATAAAAACGGTCACGATATCGGCCTAAAACAGCTCGTCGATGAAATCTATGACAAAGTCGATCCTGTTTTACGTGGGGCGGCAGAGCAAACGACGCGGGTAGCACTGCGATATCTTGAGCGCACCGGGGAGTATCATCCGAATATCTAGAAAAATCCCAACCTCACAAGAGGTTGGGATTTTTCTACCGAGAACGTTTAGCTAAATGCTCAGTATCGACAATCAGCACCGACTTGCCCTCGAGACGAATCCACCCGCGGTGGGCGAAGGTGGCGAGCGCCTTATTGACTGTTTCGCGGGAGGCTCCCACAAGCTGGGCAATCTCTTCTTGGGTGAGATCATGGTTAACGCGCAGTGCGCCACCTTCTTGGGTGCCAAAGCGATTAGCCAACTGCAATAAAGTCTTGGCCACACGCCCCGGTACGTCAGTGAAGATGAGATCCGCAAGGGCCGAGTTGGTGCGACGCAAGCGGCGGGCAAGAACGCGCAGGAGCTGCTCCGAGATTTCGGGGTGGTCTGCGATCCACTGGCGAAGTACCTCGGAATTCATCGTTGCCGCGTGGACCTCGGTCACGCATACTGCTGAGGAGGTACGAGGGCCGGGATCGAAGATAGAAAGCTCTCCGAACATATCGGATGGTCCCATAATCGTAAGAAGATTCTCGCGACCATCTGGGGCGTGCCGAGCTAGCTTCACCTTGCCGGCAGTGATGATATAGAGCCGGTCTCCAGGCTCGCCTTCCTCAAAGATGGTAGTACCGCGGGGGAACCGGACGGATTCAAGGTCCCCAATCAAGTTGGCCACCGCCACTGGGTCTACTCCTTGGAAAATTCCGGCTCGGGACAGGATATCTTGAACGCCTTCCACCTGAAACGTACTCCTCTTTAGTTCGTGTGAGTCTGGACAATCTTAGGTGCGTTGCTGGGAAACTCCGCAGGGAGATTGCTGACAAATGAAGCTGGCCTAATCGTTGAATTCTATGGGTATCATTAGTTATCCTACTATGGAATACGTCACTATCACACCTCGGAAACGGGAAACTTAACTCGCCCTGTGTTGTGGGGGTAGTTAGCGGGGGGCAGCGGTCATTTCTTATATCGTTTTCCCTTTTGCGAGCTAAAAGCACATTTTCTAGTAGTCCATAGAAAATACTCGCGGCCTGGAACTCACGAAGTGCCACAAGGAGCTGCGCGCCAATCGCTCTTGGGTGCCCCCGATGACTCCTGAATAGAAGATAAGAAAGCCTTAAAATAGGTTTGGGTGGTGGTCCTCGACTTTATAGGGAACGCTCTCAATTAGGCTAGAGCATATGAAAACTACCCCGCTGGCGAAAAAACGGCGCGCTCGAGCGCTTCATAGGGAACTCGCGCGCGGCTACCCCGATGCTTACTGCGAATTAGATTTCGACACCCCGCTCGAATTACTCATAGCTACTGTCTTGTCCGCTCAGTGCACGGATAAACGGGTTAACGCAGTAACCCCTGCACTCTTTCGGCGCTACCCTCATGCTATCGATTATGCTCAAGCGGCCGAGGTGGAACTCCAAGAGATCATTAGACCCACTGGTTTTTACACGGTCAAAGCGCGCCATCTTAAAGAAATAGGCCAGGTGCTCGTCTCTGAGTTTGAGGGCGAAGTACCCCGGGATTTAGCCGATCTAGTGACGCTTCCCGGCGTAGGGCGTAAGACAGCCCATGTCGTACGTGGCAATGCTTTCGGTCTCCCTGGCTTAACCGTAGACACCCACTTCGGACGTCTAGTGCGCCGGTTTAAGCTCACGGCCGAGACCCGCCCCGAGAAAGTCGAGGCAGAAATAGCCGGCTATATACCGGAGCCGGAATGGACGCTTTTTAGCCACCGCATCATCTTCCACGGTCGCAGAATCTGCCATAGCCGTAGGCCAGCATGTGGCGCCTGTTATCTTATAAAACTTTGTCCCAGCTCTGGTGAGGGGGAGATGAACCCCGCTGTAGCCGAAGACTTGGTTAAAGCCATCCCCAGTGAAAAAGAGCATCTTCTAGCCCTACGCGCAGAAATGGAGGCGTAAAGGTGCGTAGTGCTCTGGCGTTTTCGGCCCTCATCTTTACTGTGGCCTTGGGCTTCCTTGGCTGGCAGCTGACTAGTGCACCCCCTGATACCCCAGCTCATAGGCCGCAGTCCAGTAAACCCATGTGCCCGCCAGCACAGGTAGGTGGCATTGAACTCCCCTGCCTTCATGGACAGGTGGGCCAGGAAAACTCCGACCAGATTACCGTGGTCAATATCTGGGCCTTCTGGTGTGCCCCATGCCGCAAGGAATTACCTTATTTCGACACTCTCGCTCACCAACACCCGCAGTGGCGTGTGATGAGTGTCCACGCAGATCCCAACTCAGCAGCGGGAGCGAAATTTATCGACGAATTGGGTCTAGAGCTTCCCACGCTCAGCGATACCCAGGGCGTATTTGCCGCTGAATTAGGCCTTCCCAAGGTAGTTCCGATTACGCTGGTATTTTCAGGGACTCAGCGCATAGCGATATTTCCGCAGGTCTTTGATTCTCAGCAAGATCTTGACTCGGCTATCTCTGCCGTCGTCAAAGAGGTTGAGAGAGAAAAAGTTGCTTAACATCGTATGAATAATCGTATGAATAGGGGAATGGTGGACGAATATCAGGCGCCCAAATTCGAATCTTGGCCTGGCCCTAGATGGTTGGCACCGGTGACTACAGCTGCCCGCAGCGGGCAGCTGCGCCAACAGTTTCACGAAGATGTGGCCCAACGTGCCCCGATAGACGATAGCAAGGCCGCCTCCGTGCTCATGCTGGTGACAGGAGCAGAGACTGGCTCCCGGCTCCCTGATGACGCGGCAGTTTTATTAACTCATCGTTCCCCCACCATGCGCCAGCACTCGGGGCAGATCGCATTTCCGGGTGGACGCATCGATCCGGAGGATTCCCATGCTCTGGCCGCTGCATTAAGAGAGGCTCGTGAGGAGGTGGGGCTTGACGCTGCAGCGGTCACACCCTTGGCTGATATCGGCCGCACCTTTATTGGGGCAACGGGTGCCCCCGTTCATACTATTCTTGCCTACGCCCCCACGCCTCCAGACGTCACAGTGGCAAGCCCCGTCGAAGTCGATGAGGTTTTTATGGTGCCCTTCAAGGAACTGATTGATCCCTGCAACCGCCTCCACTTAGCCGGTGAAAAGTGGCGAGGGCCGGCATTTCGCATCCGTGACTATATAATATGGGGGTTCACAGCCCAGATCCTGCACCTCGTTATCCATCGTGCAGGGTGGGAGCGGCCGTGGGATCACTCCCATACCTTGGATCTCAAGGCCGCCCTGCGGGCCTCAAGAAACAGCGAAATATCTCAGCAGTATAAGGAAGCATGAACTACTTAGCTGACCCCGCACCGGGTTTCTATGCCGACGCCACGATCGTAGTGGTGCTCATCATTGCTCTCTACACTGGCTGGCGTCAAGGAGCATTCGCCTCCATCCTCTCGACCGTCGGGGTTGTCGCTGGCCTCATCTGCGGAGTAGCACTGGCCCCCTTTGCCATGCAATTAACCGACCATGTGGCTTTGCGCTTTCTCCTCGCCCTAGCAACAATGGCCATGCTGGTAGGTATTGGTAATCTCACCGGTGGGGTACTGGGAACACGATTGCGATCCCATATGCGCTGGCGCAGCTCTTTAAGGCTCGATTCAGGGATCGGCGCCATCTTTCAAGCCTTCACTGTCTTAATCGTTACCTGGTTGGTCGCCATTCCTCTGGTGACGGCATTGCCCGGCAATATAGCCCACCAGGTACGTAACTCCAAGATTTTGAGCGCGGTGGACCACCGGGCCCCGCAGCAATTGGCCATGCTGCCTTCTAAAGTGTCCGCCATGCTCTCGGAATCGGGCCTGCCACCTTTAGTATCGCCCTTTCTCAATCCCGATAACGTCACGGTGGAGGCCCCAGCTCTTCTGGTGGAAGATACTGCTCTTGTGGAGGCCCTGCGCCCCAGCGTGGTCCATCTTTCTTCCACCGCCGATTCCTGCGCTCGACGGCTCATGGGCTCGGGTTTCGTAGTCGATAGTAATCACGTGATCACGAATGCCCATGTTGTTGCAGGTGCTAATAGCGTCAATCTCGATACGCTTGTGGGTACGTACCCAGCCACGGTGGTCTACTATAACCCCCAACTCGATATCGCGGTTCTAGAATCCCCAGATATGAATATTGAGCCGTTGAAATGGGCTGAAGAGAGCGCTTTAAGTGGCGACGATGCCATCTCCATGGGCTTTCCTGAGTCCGGCCCCTTCGAGGCAGCGCCTGCGCGCGTAAATAATCGCTTAACTATAACGGGATTCGATATCTATGCTGACCAGCGCGTGGAACGCGAAGCCTATACGGTGCGAGGATCCATTCGCCAAGGTTATTCCGGAGGGCCGATGATTAATACGCGCGGCGAGGTTATCGGGGTGATCTTTGGCGCTAGCTCAGACGAATCCGATATTGGCTACGTTCTCAGTGCTCGGGAAGTGCGCGAGGCTGTTGGCGATCTCAGCGTACTTAGTACCCCAGTAGGTACAGGAGAATGCGTTTTACGTTAGCTCAGTCCGCGAATAAATCTCACTACGGTATTTACAAAATCATCAGGGTTTTCTATATGTGGGCGGTACTTGGTGTGGGGGATCCGAACCGTGCGGATAGCACCGAGGGTGCGCTCTCGGGCCGCTCTTTCTAGTACCCGCTGCTGGCGTGAGGGTTTTTCCCCCGGCAGGAAGAGAACAGGGCATGTAATAATGCGGTCCGCCCACGCGAGCGGAGTAGATACTACTGATAAACGTGACGACCTCACCACGGCCGGCAAGGTATTACTGATGGCGAGCGCGGTCGAGCGGCGCGTCAGATTGCGCATAAAACCAGGAGAAGAGTGAAATTCCTTCACGGTTGTGCGCTTCAGATCATGGGCTGTGATTCGAGGCAGCAAGAAAGACAATCTCTTAAGCACTCCTGAGGGAAGGGCGAGAAAGACTTTAAAGGCGATGAGGTTTAAAAAAAGCCAGGGGTAGCGGATAACGGAGCGCCGCATATCGGTGGGATGGATAAAACCGCAGCTGCTAATCGATTCGACCCTTTTGGGCTCATAGGTGGCAAGTGCCCAAGCTAGGGTGGCGCCGATACCCACTCCCACCAGATGGGCGGAGTTATGGCCTAAGGTTTGGATGGCACCATTAAGATCCCCGCACAGGATTCTCAGGTCATGGCCGTGAGGCGGCTTATCTGACATTCCGTAGCCGCGCAGGTCGAGAGCGGCAACATGAAATCCCGCTTCATGAAGGAGGGGTATCACCTCAGCGAAGTCGATCCAGCAGCTAAAAGAATCATGGATCAAGATAATTAGAGGTGAGCTAGCCTCTCCAGCGCAGGCCGCATGGAGCCGCGTCCCACGCGTATAAAGATCGTGATGGGTAAACGGGCCGTGAAGAGCCACTGTGCTGGGACTTGCTGCGCGCATCCTTGAAGAAAGTCTTTCTATGAGTAAAAAATTTATCAGCCCTCCTAACTCTATTAGGAGGGCTGAAAAGATCCGTGCGAAGGGCTAACTATAAAGTCCGGAATGCCGACGCTCAACGGCCGGTGACTGCTTCTTCGGAACTATATTCTTGAGCTCACCCACGCTCTCGATAGTTTTCTTGGGCTTTTTGAGACTCTTGACCTTCTTCCAACCGATAAGGGCCAAGATAGCGGCCACGATAATCATGCCGAGGAAGACAATGAGGAAAGATGCCCAGCGGTCGAGCCAGATATTTAGCAGCTCCGCGAGGAAGAAGAAAAAGAAGAAGGAGCTATACAGAGCGATAACTCCGGCCACGCCGAAAAGGCCACCTCCGAAGGCAATTTTTTTGGCCTCGTGAGTAATCTCCGTCTTGGCTAGCTCAATCTCGGAGCGCACTAATGACGAAACTTGTTCGGTGGCATTACTGACCAAGTTGCCGAAGGATCCTTCGATATCGCTATCAGCTGCCGCCAGGGGAATGGAGCTTACCTGTGGCTCGAAGGTTTCAGGGCCTTCAGTAAATAGCCCGTTTTCTTTCTTCACGTGTGCCTATCCTCTTTCTTCTCTTTCACATTTATTTAAGACAGCGCTGGAATGACAGGCATTCCGGTGCAGACCAAACTGGGATGAAGCAATACGCTGACCTTTCCCATAATCCTAACAGTTTGACTACCTGTGTGAAAGAAACCCCCCGAATAAGCGGGACTTTTCTGAGTAGAGTCAGATTTTTTTCAAGCTCGGTCAACCCCCGACTACACTGATAACCCTCATGGACGCCGTCGCAGATTTTCCCACCTACACTCAAGCCCTAGAAGCACTACGGCGGGTGTACCGCAGGCCGGTTAATCTTCGCCAAAATAACGTCACCACCAGCGAATCCGCAGTTCGAGGCGCTAAGCTCATGTATCAGCTTCGCTCCGACGCGTGCACTATAGAGGAAGCATTGAGTGCTTTTAGCATGCTGGGGCCAAAGCAACGCGAACAAACGGCAGCCCTCTTCAAGAGGGCTCCGGCTCAGGTTCTCGCGCGGCTTGATACGCTTGTGGGCGGCAGTGGTCGCCCCGTCGGAGCGCCAGGTCCAGCCCTTTCCCATCTGCGCGCGCTGCGCGATCCTCACGCACATATGGGACTGGTACCGGCTCACACTTTTCTTGCGATCGCAGCCCCGCAGCTTTTCGGAGCACGCAGCGATCTCATAGCGGCGATCGCCGCGCGTCTCGCGGCCATGGTGACTGGCTTCGATCCCATTGGACTAGGGGTACCTGAGGTGTATTTTTCCCGGCATAAGCGGGAGTATTACGATCTGATATCAGCGCATAGTTCACAGTGGCCAGAATTTTATTTTCAGGCGTGCCTGGCCGGGGCCGCTGAGGCAGAAGGTATCGCTCGGATGGTAGCCGAGGGCTAATTGTGTCTGCCTAACCACCAGCGCACGCCTATAGTAGCCGCCGCAAGCCCGGCAATCACTCCGGTCCCTACCGTAAGCTCCTTAAAGGAAGGGCGAGGGATTAAAGGGATGGGGTGATGGAAATACTGGATTGTCCACCCTCGATCACGTGCCGTGGCTAGTAAAGCCCTATCAGGGTTGACAGCTACAGGATGAGCCACTTTTTCCAACATGGGTACATCGGTGAAGGAATCTGAATATGCGAAGGACTGAGAAAGATCCAGCCTGAATTGCTCAGCACATCTGTGAAGAGCGTCGGCTTTGGCTTCGCCTTGACAGAAAAAGAGAATCTCACCGGTAAAACACCCGTTCTCTTGAGCTAATTGAGTGGCAATAATATCGTCGATTCCCAGTTCGTGGGCAATTGGTCGCACCAGGATATCCGCACTTGCCGAAATGATGACAACACGGTGACCCTGATTGCGGTGCCATCGAATGAGCTCCCGTGCCTCGGCATAGATCGTGGGGCACAAGACCGTATGAAAAGACTCCTCAACAATGCGCTCGACCTCGCCCACCTCCCAGCCGCTAATCATGGAGGCTAGCTGGTTGCGAGTGCGGTGTAGTTGGTCGCGGGAGAGACCATCCCATAAATAAAGTACTTTTTGGAGAGAAAGGCGCGCCGCCTTCGGCACCGAAATTAAACCTGAGGAGAGAAATTCCTTACCATAAGCGTGGGCCGAAGAGGTGGCGATGATGGTTTTATCGAGATCGAAGAAAGCCCCTATGGTGGTGTGCATCGCATCCTGCTCCAAGGCATTGGGGATTGCCGCACTGGGGGACGAATCGGGAACTCTCATGATTTCTTAACTGTAGCTTGGACGCCAATCTCACCCCTCAATTCTACCTGCCAAAGGGCGCAATAAGCTGGGCACTTAAGTATTGGCAGGACTGGGATTATATGTCATAATAGCAATAGCCAGGCCCCGATATACAGTGCGGCCGGCACACCCCGGCCAGCGAACCCCCCTTTAATGGCCGGGTAGGCAGCTCGCGCTCATTACCCCCCCTTGCGCGAGCTGCCGCTTTATACTCTACGGACAGCTGATTATCCGTTATCCACAGATTTACTTCGCCTGACGTCGTACCCGTTGAGCCCGCTGCATAACACGCCCACACTGAGGATATGAACTCCACGTCCATCCTCGTAGCCGTCGCGGATCCCGTCGTGCATCCTGAAGCTATCGCCGTCGCAGCTGCAACCGGATTAAAAACTATCGATACCACCGACCCGCGTTCGATTATACGCTGGGCTAAAAAGGCGCACTGCATCCTTGTCGATCCCACCATCGCCGCGCACGTGATTCAGGTAGCTCCCACCGTTCCGATTTACCTAGTCTGTGCCGATATTGCGCATATAGACTGGAAGTTCGTCGCCCGCACCCCCATCCGTGATGCCTATGTTTTGCCAGCGCAAGCCCAAGAACTTCTCACCTATCTCGGGCATATTCGCAGTGCAGAATCACGCTCCAAATTTCACCCCATCTGGGCCGTTACGGGGGCCGCTGGGGGTGTGGGCACCAGTAGTGTGGCTGCAGCTCTCGCGCTTGCCCTCCACGATCATGATCCTGCGCTACTTGTCGACGCTGACCCCTTCTCGGCTGGACTCGATCTCGTTCTAGGGCTCGAAGATACTGCCGGGATTCGATGGCCCGATATCAACCTCGACGATGGCAGCACTCCAGCTCCTACTCTCTACCAAGCATTACCTCATACAGAATCAGGCCTGGGAGTGATCAGCACTCAACGTGGAGTCGGGCGGTCACAACAGAAAGAAAATCAGCTTAATAATGTCCTTGACATTGTCCGTAGCAATTATTCCATTGTCATAGATACCCCATGGTCTGCCCCCTATTTTGACGCAGTACTTGAGCGCAGTGACCACTGCGTTGTAGTCATGACTCCACAGGTACGCGTGCTCGCTGCTGCCTGTGAATTGCTCAAAGAGTTAAGAAATTTTCCGGTGCGGGCGCACCCTGTGATCAATCACCGCGGGTGGTCAGCTCTGACGCGAAAAGAAATGGAGCGTCTGATTCAACCGGCATTTAGTGCAGAGGTACCCATGGACCCTGGCATGAATAAACGCCAGGAAACCTCCGGTTTCGCTGGAACATTTCAGAAATTGCCGCGGGGGATCCGACGTGCAGCCATGCGGATAGCCCAGGGGGACGACCTATGAATTCCAACGTCGCCGCTGATCTCATCCCCACTATCCAACGCCAGATAGCCCAGCACCCTCAAGGATTGACTCCCCAGGAGATCGTTACTCTCATCCGAGCAGAGTCCTCGGGGGTTGTGAGTGATGTGGATGTTCTCACCATTATGCGCCAACTGCGTTACGATACCGTGGGACTGGGGGTGCTCGAACCTCTCCTCGCACTGAGGGGGATCACCGATATCGTGGTTAATGATCTCGATCAGGTGTGGTTCGATCGCGGGGCTGGATTTGAAAAAGCCACGGTGAGTTTTTCAACCCACGACGATATACGTCGGCTTGCCACCCGCCTTCTCCATGTCGCCGGTCGCCGCCTTGACGGAGCCCAAAGTTATGGGGACGGAAAAATCGCCCGAGAGGATGGAACTCATGTGCGTATCCACGCCATTTTGTCCCCACCCGCGGAAACAAGTCCACTCATCTCCATCCGGGTTTTAAACAGTGCCACCGCAAATCTCAGACACCTAGAAGAAAGCGGCAGTTTCCCACCTCAAATGCGCCGCGTCTTCGACGCCCTAATCGTGGCCCGACGGTCCTTCCTTGTCGTTGGTGGCACGGGCAGTGGCAAAACTACTCTCCTGGGTGCCCTTTTAGAGCAGGTTCCTCAGGCTGAACGCATCATCTGCATCGAGGATACTGCAGAGCTAAAACCCCGCCACCCTCATACCGTTCATCTCATCACCCGTGCGAAGAATACCGAGGGCAGGGGTGAAATTGGTATGTGCACTCTCTTGCAACAAGCTCTAAGAATGCGCCCCGATCGTATAGTGATCGGGGAAATTAGGGGCAAGGAAGTAATCGACTTGCTCAGCGCTCTAAATACCGGGCACGAGGGATCAGCCGGCACCCTACATGCCAATACCAGCCAGGAAGTGCCGGCTCGCCTGGAGGCGTTAGCTGCAATGGGTGGCCTTGACACCAGCGCATTGCACTCCCAGCTCGCCGCCGCCCAACCAGTTATCTTGTGTACTGCGCGCCAAGGCCGTCTTCGTATCCTCTCGCAGATTGCTCAGATTCATTCCCATCCGCCGCAGGTAGATATTTTATGGGACCACAGGAGAGCCATGATTCCCGAAGAGCTTATGAGTGTAGCGGGGTGGCAACCGCGATGACTACCACTGTGAGCTCTCTAGGGCTAATACTCATTGCCTTTTCTCTTCCCCTCATGCGACCTATCGAGCGCATCGCCTCGTCTCAGGGCTCCTACACTTCTTTTTTGATACACCCAAAATGCTTCGCTGTTGTCGGGGGAGTGGGCGCGGCTATGAGCATCGCGCGAGGATATTTTCTAGTCATGGCGGCTCTAGTCATCATAAGCCTCAGCCTCGGATGGGTAATCCACGATTATCGCCTAAGATTTCTGCGCAAACAGACAGAACAATCCACTATCCACGTCCTGGGCACTATCGCCGCGGAATTATCCGCAGGCGCTACTCCAGCGGCAGCACTGGCAGCGGGTGCCGCGGAGCCTAGCGACGAGCAGCTCCGTATGACCTTGGAACTAGCAGCATCCAGAGCTGCCATGGATATTAATCAGGGGATCAAAGAGTTAGCCGACTCGCAGAATCCAGCTCTGATCACTCTCGCCACCGCGTGGACCTTATCGCTGCACCACGGTATCGCACTGACCGAGATAACCGCGCGTATCCGAAAGATGCTCGAGGATAGGCACCAATCCGCAGAGCGAGCCCACGCCGCAATGCAAGGACCCGTACTTTCTGGGTGGATGCTCGCTTTCCTGCCCGTCATTGGAGTGGCCATGGGTGGTGCCATGGGCATTAATACTCTCGCCTTTTACGTGAGCAATAGCTTAGGACAGCTCGTCTTTTTCCTTGGCATTACTGCACAAGCTCTGGGAATTTTCTTCACTCATCGCATTATGACAGGAGGTGCAGAATGAGTTGGATCCTTTTGGCATTAGTCCTGGCACTTATTGGACTTGCCATCCACCCCTACCCTGTGTCCATAACGCGCCTTGGTAGTAATGGTATGAGTGGCGTCAACCCTAGAGATGGGCCTAAATATTTCCGCCGTGGAAATCGTCGCACGCATATGCACGCGCGTGCACAGGCTCAAGATGTGGAATTATTTGCAGCACTAATTCGTACCGGCTTGAGTCACAGTTCCGCTGCCAGGGCCTTAGGTGCTAGCGGTGGATCTTTGCAATGGCTGCGTGCGGCAGATCTTCTCGATCTGGGTGTCGCCCCCGAGCGGGCGTGGGCTGAACTCGACGACATCGGTTCCGCATTGAAAAATTCAGCGCATTCGGGTGCCAGCCTAGCTCCTGAGCTAGAGTGCCTCAGCGCCAGACTCACAGCCGAGATAGACAATCGCGCAGAGGCGCGGGCTCAGCGAGCTGGAGTGGCCATTGCCGTGCCCTTGTCCCTATGTTTCCTCCCAGCCTTTATACTGCTAGGCCTCGTGCCCCTAGTACTGAGTCTGGGACAAACCATCCTCCCCTTCTAAACACAAGAAAAGGACCAATCCTTATGTCTTCCAACTTCTTTCTCCAGCTATCCGATGACGAAGGTATGACTACGATCGAATATGCCATGGGCGCTCTCGCCGCGGCTGCCTTAGCTGGCGCTCTCTATATGGTGGCGAGTTCTGGCGCCGTTGCTGAGGGTATCGAGTCCATTATCGGCAATGCGCTCAATCAAGTCCCCGCTTAGACGCGTCCTCGGCGCCGAAGACGGATCCACCACGATTGAAACGGCGATAGGGATAGCTAGCCTCATGACGGTACTGGGTGTGGCAGTGGGGGCAATCCTATCGGCAGCTAGCTATCTCAGCGCTATTGATATCGCTGGCGCTGCCGCTCGTAGCTATGTGATCGGGGTGGACTATCAACCAGCTCGAGGGCACGTGCATATCACTACCTCCGGCACACTGGCTACGGCCACCGCTGAAGTGCCTAGTCTCTTCGGTACGATGCGGGCTCAGGCTATTTTCGCCCTTGAAGGAAGTAGCTATGAATGATGAAGAAGGCTCCACCACCATCGTGAGTGCCGGAATGATCGTAATGATCGTTGTCATCGTGGGGATCTTAGCCCACGTATTCACCATCATGGTTGAGGCTCATCAGGCACGCAATGCTGCCGACCTCGCGGCGGTCGCAGGGGCCTATGAGCTTGCCACCGGGCACCCTGGGTGCCCCCGCGCGGTGGAGATCGTCCAGCTTCACGAGGCCGAGCCACGTGGATGTCGGGAGATCGATGGTGATATTTATATTCAAGTCCGAATGGGTACTCAGTTAGCCCGCGCTCGCGCCGGGCGGGTGTGAATGAGCCACTTGGCTTAAAAATTCCAAAAGGATCATGGCCCCCTCCTTATCGAGAGGGTCATTACCATTGCCACACTTGGGCGACTGGACACAGGACGGACAGCCCTGATCACAGGCGCAGTCTCGCACAGTCTCGTAGGTGGCGTGAATCCACTGGGCGAAGTGCTCATAGCCTTGGTCGGCAAAACCGGCCCCGCCGGGAGCTCCATCATAGACGAAGACCGTGGGCAACTCGGTATCTGGGTGCAGTGCTATAGACACACCACCAATATCAGAGCGATCGCAGGTGGCAATAAGCGGGAGCATCCCGATTGCAGCATGCTCGGCAGCGTGAAGAGTACCAGGAATATTGTTGATACCCAGGTCGCGTAGCACGAGTGGATCTACCGTATAGGCACAGGCTTTAGTCATTAAACGCTGGCAGGGTAGATCAAGGGACTGGGAACTAATCAATTGCCTATCGAAACTATAGGTGGAATAGCCCGTGACTTGATTGACTACCTCGACCTCCACACTGCTTAACCAAACCCCAGGGTGTAACTGCTGGAGCTGCTGGGGTTCAGCGGTGATCATAATATCGGTGTGGTTGCGGGCCACCGTATAGTAATCCGGATTCTCCGGGTGCACGATAGCAAGCCGACGCTCGAGATCAAGCGAATCCACCACGTAGTATTCGCCCTGGTGAACATAAACGGCACCTGGGTGCAGTTGTCGTGGTGCCTGGGCTGAGCCCGCGGTACCCAAGAGCTGAGAATCTGCAAAGATCATGATCTGACTGCCAGTCGAGCGCAGGGAAACCCTCTGATGGGGGCTTTCTGACCCTGGTTGTGCAGCCAAAAAATAGCCGGAGGGGCGTGTGCGTAAGAGACCCTTGTGGATTAGAGCCGGCAGGATTGCACCCGCCTGGAAATAATCAATATCGTGTTCATCAAGGGGTTTTTCGCTAGCGGCACAGAGTAGATGATCACTGAGGATATAGGGATTGGAGGGATCAAAAACGGTGCGTTCCACGGGGGCGGATAGGAGCTTGTCGGGGTGCCTAACCAGATAGGTATCGAGTGGGTCATCGTAGGCAACAAAGATCACTAAGCTCGATTGCCCGCGACGCCCTGCGCGTCCAGCTTGTTGCCAGAAGCTTGAGATAGTTCGGGGAAACCCAGTAGTAATAACCGCATCAATCCCGCCAATATCGATACCTAATTCCAAGGCATTCGTGCTGGCAACACCTAAAAGATCCCCACTACTGAGGGCGGCTTCTAATGCGCGACGATCCTCAGCTAGGTAGCCAGCGCGGTAAGAACTTAGTCGCTCGGTTAAATCAAAGCGACCCCAGCTGGCAAGCAATTCTTTTCCTCGCAGTGCTAAGCGTTCAGCTTGGCCGCGTGAACGGACGAAGCCTAAGGTTCTGGCTCCCTCTTTGATAAGCGTGGCCATCATCAAGGCAGAATCGCCCAGCGCAGGGCGTTTATTTTTCCCTGCCTCGTCGCTGATCCCTGGCTCCCATAATAGTATGGTGCGTGCGCCATGAGGTGCGGTATCGGAGCTGATCGCCTGTACGGGGGCTCCGATCAGTGCCGCTGCGCTGAGTTCGGGTTGTGCTTGGGTAGCGGAAGCAAGGACCACGGTGGGGAGCGCTTGATAGTGGTGCGCTATGCGCAGCAGACGCCGTAAGGTTAGGGCGATATGGGCTCCAAAGATCCCGCGATACACGTGACTTTCATCGATGATGAGAAAGCGAAGGTTGCTCAAAAAATGACGCCACTTATGGTGGTTGCTCAGAATGCCACTATGGAGCATATCGGGGGTAGAAAAAATGAAGCGAGATCGAGCCCGAATATCCGCGCGAGCGTCAATGGGAGTGTCACCGTCATAGGGCGCGGGAATGATCGATTCGAAGCCTGGAGTGCTACTCGTAAGCTTCATAAGAGAGCGTAATTGGTCGGAGCCTAAGGCTTTTGTGGGTGTGAGATAAAGGGCTGTTGCCGTTTTATCATCTGCCAAAACGCTGAGAGATGGCAGTAGATATCCGAGAGATTTTCCAGAGCTAGTCGACGTCGCAATCACGGTGTGTTTACCGTGGTAAATACTCTCGGCCGCAAGTATTTGATGCTCATAAGGGCGAGTGATGCCAAGCTCGGAGAAATACTCCACAAGGGGTGGGTAAGCCCAGTCGGGCCACGAGCCGTAGCGGGCAGTCTGGGGGGGTATATATTCGGTGTGGCAAGCACTCGGCGCTTCCAGTACGTCGGCAAGAATGGCAGCTAGTTCGGCGCCGACACGAGGGTGATCATTAGGGGAGCCGGCGGGCTGATTCATGAGCGCTCCTGGGGGTAGCTCTTGGCATGGGCTTAGATCTGTGACACACTAGGGATAGGTCTTCGTTAAAGTTTTTAATGATTTTTTGCAAAACGGTAGTGAACCTTCCTCACGTCCTTACGGGGCGGATGTTGTTTCTTAGAGCCATTGGGCATAAAAACTGGAGATTCTTCTATGAAGAGTTTCCTTGACCTACTCTCGTTCAAGCATACGTATCTGATTCTAGCTTGCTAGTTTCACACGGTTTCCTCATTCTGGGGCAACCGCGGGGCTCTTTTACACCAGGGTCTGTTAGTTCTCTTACGGGTGATCGCTTGCTAAATGCTTGCGTCTCACATGTATCTGAGGGATGCGGTGTTCAATATAGTTTTAAAGAAATAAGGATATACACATGGCTAAGGGCACTGTAAAGTGGTTCAACGCTGAGAAGGGCTTCGGCTTCATCTCTCAAGAAGATGGTTCTGCTGATGTCTTCGTTCACTACTCTGAAATTGAAGGAAACGGTTTCCGTTCCCTCGAAGAAAACCAACAAGTCGAGTTTGAAATCGGCGACGGCGCCAAGGGCCCACAGGCTCTTTCCGTTCGCGCGATCTAACTTCATAGCTACCACTAGGTAGCTAGCTTCAAGCCGCTGGAACCTTGTCTCCCGCTTTCTCCTCATCACTATGGTGGAATGAATGCTAAGGAAAAGGGATCGGCGGCTTTTTCGCATGAATACCCGTGTGCTTAACGTTCTCCCTTCGTGTGATATACCCTTAGTGCGCACATGCTTGATAGGGTAAGCAGTTAAACTTGTTTGATTAGAAATTGAGGTTTCTTCGTCTTATGGCCAAGAGCAGCGGAATAAAGCGACTTGTGATCGTCGAGTCCCAGACGAAAGCGAAAAAGATCGCGCCATATCTTGGTGATGATTATATTGTGGAGGCCTCAGTCGGTCATATCCGTGATTTACCACGGGGTGCTGCTGATATTCCTGCCAAATATAAAAAAGAATCATGGGCACGGCTTGGTGTTAATGTTGATGCTGGTTTCAAGCCGCTGTATGTGGTCAGCGCCGATAAGAAAAAGAAGGTCGCAGACTTAAGAAAGAAACTCAAGGAAGTCGACGAACTTCTCCTTGCGACCGACCCCGACCGCGAGGGTGAAGCCATTGCTTGGCACCTATTGGAAACTCTCAAACCTACCGTGCCCGTGCGCCGCATGGTTTTTAACGAGATCACAAAACCAGCGATTCTGCAGGCCGCTGAAAATACCCGCGATTTAGATAATAATCTGGTCGATGCCCAAGAAACCCGACGTATCCTCGACCGTCTCTACGGCTACGAGGTATCTCCTGTGCTGTGGAAAAAAGTCATGCCCAGGCTTTCGGCTGGGCGGGTGCAGTCAGTGGCTACGCGCGTCATTGTCGAGCGTGAGCGTGAGCGCATGGCCTTCATCTCCGCTGATTACTGGGATATCAAAGGGGAATTTGATTCAGGCAAAAACCTCAACGACGGTAATCCGAGTGCTTTTGAAGCCCGCCTCACCAGTGTCGACGGACAGCGCGTGGCAACCGGTCGCGATTTTAATGACCGCGGACAGTTGACATCGCAGGCACATGTGATCGACCAGGTACGTGCGGAACAGCTCGTCGAGGACCTCACGGGCACTGAGATGGCTGTTGTTCGAGTTGAGGAAAAACCCTATACACGTAAGCCCTATGCTCCGTTTATGACCTCCACTTTGCAGCAAGAGGCTGGACGAAAATTACATTATACTTCTGAGCGCACCATGCGTATCGCACAGCGGCTCTATGAAAACGGCCATATTACCTATATGCGTACTGATAGCACCGCACTGTCTGCGCAAGGCTTACAGGCAGCTCGCGAGCAGGCTCTGGCGCTCTATGGTGAGAATTATGTTTCTCCCAGCCCGCGCACCTATGACCGTAAGGTGAAAAATTCTCAGGAGGCGCACGAGGCCATCCGCCCCGCCGGTGAGAGTTTTGCTACTCCAGGTCAATTGGCGTCAAGCCTGGATGCCGAAGAATTTCGCCTATACGAGCTGATTTGGCAGCGTACCGTCGCGTCCCAAATGGCAGATGCCAAAGGCACCTCGATGAAGGTCACCCTTGGCGGTAACGCCCATGATGGCACAGCCGTTGAATTCTCCGCTACCGGGCGCACGATTACTTTCCAAGGTTTCCTCCGCGCCTATGTCGAGTCCACCAAACTGTCAGATGGTCGCGATCTTGCAGATAATGCTGAGAAATATTTGCCACGTTTGAGCGAGGGTGACCCCGTGCAGGCGGATCAACTGGCTGCTGATGGTCACACAACAAACCCGCCGGCGCGCTATACGGAAGCATCCCTTGTTAAGAAGATGGAAGAGCTCGGTATCGGTCGCCCGTCTACCTACGCCAGCATAATCAAGACCATTCAGGATCGTGGTTATGTGTATTCCCGCGGCAATGCGCTGGTGCCTTCGTGGGTTGCCTTCGCCGTGGTTGGGCTCTTGGAGCAATCCTTCGGGGCATTGGTGGATTATGATTTCACATCCTCGATGGAGGATGAGCTTGACGATATCGCAACTGGCACCCAGATTGGCAGTGAGTGGCTGAGCGGTTTTTATTTTGGCGACGCCGAGGCTTCGGATGCGATGGCAGATTCCATTGCGCGCCAAGGTGGGCTCAAAGCATTGGTAGGAGATAACTTAGAACAAATCGATGCTCGCTCCGTTAATTCTCTGCCGCTTTTCGATGATGCCGAAGGGCGTCCAGTATATGTGCGCGTGGGCAGGTACGGCCCCTACCTCGAACGACAGGTGGGGATAAAAGACGGTGAGCCGGAATACCAGCGCGCCAATCTCTCGGATAGCACCACCCCAGATGAATTGACGCTGGAATTTGCAGAGAAATTATTTGCTACCCCTCAGTCGGGACGAGAATTGGGTAGCAATCCCGATAACGGTCGCACGATCGTGGTGAAGGAAGGACGTTTTGGTCCCTATGTCACCGAGATCATGGGTGAGGATGAGAAGGAGAAAGCAGCCGCCAAGGCAGAAGAAATCGTCGCCGAGGAGCGCGCCGCCGAAGATGCGCAGCGCGCCGCCGAAGGTAAGCGGCAGAAGAATTGGGAAACCAAGACTGCTTTGGCGGCTAAAGAGAAGCGTATTAATCAGATTATTGAAGAGACCCTCAAACCTAAAACCGCCTCGCTGTTTTCTTCGATGGAGGCCAGCACGGTGGGCCTGGAAGAGGCTCTTAAACTTATCTCTCTGCCGCGCGAAGTGGGTATCGATCCCGAAGATAATCAGGTGATTACTGCTCAAAATGGACGCTACGGCCCGTACCTGAAGAAGGGGACGGATTCCCGTTCGCTCTCAAGTGAGGATCAAATCTTTAGTATCACGCTCGATCAAGCGGTGAAGATTTATGCGGAGCCGAAGCGCCGCGGTCGAGCTGCCTCGCAGTCGATCATTAAGGAACTGGGCAATAACGACGTCTCAGAGAAGCCGATGACTGTCCGAGATGGCCGCTTTGGCCCGTATGTTACCGACGGGGAAACGAATGCATCCTTAAGACGCGGCGACGATCCGCAAGCGCTGACCGATGCGCGAGCGAATGAGTTAATCTCCGAACGCCGCGCCAAAGACTTAGCTGATGGCGGTGCTCAGCCAAAGAAGCGCTCTGGGACTAAAAAGACCACGAAGAAGCCTGCGAAAACGACAAAACGAGTCGTTAAAGCAGGACGTGCAAAGAAGAAGTAGTCCGATATATGGGTGAGGGCTGGCGTTCGCACCCATATACCAATGAGACCACCTCAGGCAGAAATAGGTATTCTGCAGCCGAGCACTCAAGCACAGATGGGCAACCTATAATATGTACCCGTCACAGATGTCTCGTTAGATATCGGACAGGAGAAACGTGGTGCGATATTCCCCACAAATTTCCCGCAAAACGGGCTAAATCGGAACTTATCGGGCATAATTAAAAGCATATTCAACATACTGGGGCGCCGCGCCTAAAGTGCCTGCTTAGACGAGGTGCACCGCGAATATTTTCTCATACTCTATCCAGAGTTCAAGGTTCAAGGGAAAGGCGCATTGCGTTATGAAGCAAACGGTTGGAAATAAAGTAGTTCTCATTGGTGCCGGCGACGTCGGAGTCGCCTTTGCATATGCCCTCGTCAACCAGGGTACCTGTGATCACCTCGCCATCATTGATATTGATGAGAAGAAGCTTGAGGGCAACGTCATGGACCTCAACCACGGCGTGGTGTGGGCTCCTTCACGCACCAAGGTCACTCGTGGTACCTACGCTGACTGCGAAGATGCAGCCATGGTTGTCATCTGCGCAGGCGCACCCCAGAAGCCAGGCGAGACTCGACTGCAGCTTGTGGATAAAAATATGAAGATCATGAAGTCCATCGTCGATTCCGTGATGGGTGCAGGCTTCGATGGCATATTCTTGATCGCCTCCAACCCAGTGGATATTCTCACCTATGCTGCATGGCGCTACTCCGGTCTTGACTGGCACCGCGTTATCGGTTCCGGCACTGTGCTAGACTCCGCTCGCTTCCGCTATATGCTCGGTGAGCGCTATGAAGTGGCTCCGACCTCTATTCACTCCTATATTATTGGTGAGCACGGTGACACTGAGCTGCCTGTTCTTTCCTCCGCTACCGTTGCAGGTGTCTCTATGCGTAAGCAGCTGGAGAAGACTCCGGGGCTGGAGGAGGAGCTAGAGAAGATCTTCGAAGAAACCCGCGATGCCGCTTATACGATTATTGATGCTAAGGGATCCACCTCCTATGGTATCGGCATGGGTCTTGCCCGCATAGCAAAGGCTGTTTTGCGTAACCAAGATGTGGCCTTGCCTGTTTCGGCGCTACTCAACGGTGAGTATGGCGAAGAAAATATCTATATCGGCACCCCAGCGATCATCCATCGCAAGGGTATTCGCCGCGTTGTTGAGCTGGAGCTGAACGACCATGAAGCCGAGCGTTTCAAGCATTCTGCTGATACGCTGCGCGCTATCCAGGAGAAGTTCTTCCAAGACTAATGCTGCTAAAAAAGCCCCGCCCCTTATCTTGGGGTGGGGCTTTCTCCGTTGTAGGCTAGGAATAATGAGCGCACATATCACGCCAAAAATTGTCGCCCACCGCGGTTTTAGCGGCCAGTATCCGGAGATGTCGCGCCTGGCTTTTCAAAAGGCACTCGAGCTTCCTGGTCTTTTTGGTGTGGAATGCGATGTCCGGCTCACTCTCGATAACCGTCTGGTATTAACCCACGATCCTACGATGCTCAGAACGGCGGGCAGCCCGCTGCGTGTGGAAAGCTCGACCTACCAGGAGCTAAGCAAGCTCAATATCTCAACCGCGCCATATCCGCCGCAGCGCATTATGCTGCTTGAGGAGCTCATCGATCTGGTTCTCGCTACTGATAAGCACTTGTTTATCGAGACGAAACAGCCGTTATGCGCGCGTCGTAAAGTCGATATCTATCTCGTTGATCTCCTTCAGCAGCGTGGCCTTGATCAGTGCGATCGTATCCATATCATTTCTTTTTCGCACGCCGCTCTGCGCCGTATACGGGCTCGGGTGCCTGATCTTGACACTTATTATTTACGCCACGAATGGGAACGTTGGTTTGATAGCTCGAGACTCGGATTGTCTCAACCTAAAGGTTTGGGGCTTTCGATCCTCGGGGCTAAATTGCGACCCGATTATATTGTTCCGCCCAGCTATGTCTTCACGGTCAATGAGGTGGAAGATCTCATATGGTGTCGAGACCATAAAGTGACGATCATAGCCACTGATTTTCCCCCGCGTGCGATGACTGCGGTAGATTGATCTGCATGGCTAAGAAGAAAAAGAATGACAACCAACGAACCGATGGATTGAGCCGTCGGCAGGCGAAATTACAGGCCCGCGCCGCAGAACGTGCTAAGTTCGAGCGCGATCCTCGTCCCTTCGGAGATGTGAAGGACGAAACTGATCTTATCGCCGTTCAGGAATTTGTCCCTTCCGCTTTCGCTCCCATCTCTGTTACCGGAACCGACCGCAAGGTGCTATTGTGCACAGTTTTACCTGGTGGCGCGGCTGCAATTGTGCGCGAGGATGGGGAGGCGCTGGTAGCCCTCCAACATCGCACCCCTTCGCGTAACCCGAATCGTGATCTTGCTTATGCGCTGGCGTGGGTTGTGTCCGCGCACCCTGGTGCAACCTTGGAGAATGGCCATGCGGATGGTACTGAGCCGGCTTTGACTGAGATCCTCGATCCCACCCAAGACATCGTCTTTGACGAGCATGACAATTTCAATTGGTGGCTCCCCGAGGCGGCCCAGTCCGACCCTCAGCATCTGCAGGCTATTGAGGCTGCTAACGAGAGTGTTCTGCCGAGCGCTAAGGTAGAGGCCAAGATTTCGGGCACCGCGTGGTGGATTAATCCAGGGACGAAGGCCCACATTCGGTGGGTGCGCCCTGAGGCTGAGGATCAGGTGTTGTACGCTCTTGCTCGTATTGCTGCGCGTGGCGAGCTGAAATTGGGTGCAGAGACCAAATTCGCTGGCGCATTCCGTACTCATGGCATTGTGGTGCCGGTGTGGGATCTCGATCCGCATCGGGAGTCTGCTAGCTATGCGGCAGATCTGGAGGCTTTGGATGCCAAGATTAGCGCCGAGATTGATAATGATGCTCCGCTGAGCGCTGATGAGCGCCGTCAGTTGGAGAATATTAAATCTCGTCAAGTCACGTTGCGCTAGATTCACTTGCTCCCGCTCTTTCGAGTGGGAGCTCGGATCTATTTTCTATAGGTTGATCGAAAGAGGGGGCAGTAGGTGGGGGTAGGAAAAAGCGGGTAGTAACCGAGAGGTATTGGTTTAGTAAATCTGCCGCTTAGCTGCAGATTTCTCCTAGTTTCTGAGACTTTCTTATTCGCGACTTAAAACCGTGCCCATAATTTCATAGTGGCAATTGCGGTCTGGCTCGTGCAGAATTGGGAACAAACCTCATTTTAAGTGATTGTTATCACAGCTTTCCTTCTAGTGTGGAGTCAACAATATGAAGGGACCCCTAAATGGAAGCGTTCATTAATTTTCTAACGTCGGTTATTTGGTCACCGGCACTTATCTTCTTATGCCTCGGCGCCGGTGTTTATTTCACCATCGCCACCGGTTTTCTCCAGATCCGGTGTATTCCCGATATGCTTAAGCAATTACGCGATGGAGAAAAATCCGAAAACGGTATTTCCTCATTCCAATCATTGATGATCTCACTCGCAGGTCGCGTGGGCGTAGGTAATATTGCAGGTGTAGCCACTGCCATCGCCTTTGGTGGCCCGGGTGCTGTCTTTTGGATGTGGACCGTCGCACTGCTCGGCTCCGCCACGTCCTTTATAGAATGTACCCTCGCGCAGATTTACAAAGAACAAGACCGCGATACCGGCGAATACCGTGGTGGGCCAGCCTACTATATTGAAAAGGCCTATCGCGGAACCAAAGCTGCGCCCTTTATGAAGATCTATGCCATTATTTTCGCTGTGTCCATGGTGCTCGCTACCTCCTATTTCCTCCCAGGTATCCAAGCCAACGGAGTAGCCGCCGCGGTCGAGAATGCATGGGGTACCGATGTGACGATCACCTCGATTATCCTCGCTGTAGCCTTGGCTATCATTGTCTTCGGGGGCGTCAAGCGCATAGCTAATTTCGCCTCCTTCGTCGTCCCGTTTATGGCTGTTATCTACATCATCGTTGCGCTTGCGATCCTCTTTGCCAATTACGATCAAATCGATGATGTCTTTATGGTCATTATTCGATCTGCTTTCGGTCTCGACGCCACCTTCGCGGGTATGCTCGGCGTAGCGATTATGTGGGGTGTCAAACGCGGAATCTACTCCAACGAAGCAGGACAGGGTACCGGCCCCCAGTCTGCAGCGGCGGCCGAAGTATCCCACCCCGCTAAGCAAGGTTTCGTTCAGGCTTTCGCCGTCTATATTGATACGCTCTTTGTCTGTTCGGCAACTGCCTTTATTATCATCTCGACCGATATGTACAAAGTCTTTGAAGGCGGCTCCGATGAAGGAACAGTTATCTATAGTGGATCCTTAGCCGAGGGTATTCCGGTAGGTCCAGGATTTGTTCAAGCTGGTCTTAACAGCTTCGCCGGTGGCGTTGGACCAAGTTTCGTTGCCGTGGCTATTATGCTCTTTGCCTTCACCACGGTACTGGCCTACTACTATATGGCTGAAACCAATATCGCCTACTTCAATCGCTGGATTGGCTCTCCCGTCATCCGTCGCACCATGGTGTGGGCACTGCGTGCGTTGATTATTATATCGGTCCTTGTTGGTGGCATGACTACTCCAGGTACCGCATGGGCTCTTGGAGATATCGGAGTGGGAATGACAGCGTGGTTGAATATTATCGCTATTCTGATCCTGCAGATACCAGCCCACAAGGCACTGCGTGATTATCAACGACAGAAGAAAGCTGGAGTGGATCCCCAATTTGACCCCGCAGCTATTGGCATTAAAAACGCAGACTTCTGGGAAGAGCGCACCCGAAAGCGCACAACTCGCGTCTAAATAGGAAAAAAGTGGGCCTATATAGGCCCACTTTTTTGTTAACGCATAGAATCAAATAATGCCGTTGCTCCCGCTTCATCCCACAGCACCACGCTACCCACATCATATTCAGCGAAGCCACCAACTGGTACCGTCTCAGTTCGCACCCCAGAGCGCATAGCAAAAGCCACGCGGAGCAGATGCCATAGATGATCACCCGAACCCGCCGTGAAACTATCAACGGTTGTAAGAATTGTGCGTATCAGACGGTAGGGGTTGAAAATGATACTTAAGTCGGTGGTTTTATTAACTAATGCCGAGAAGAATTCCCGCTGCCGCTGCACGCGGTCGAGATCACCCATCGCTGTTTGGCGGGTGCGCACATAACCAAGGGCCGTAGGACCGTCGACAAGTTGGCAACCTGCCCCTATATTGAGTTGCGCGAGCGGATCTTCAATGGGCTGATCGGGGCATACCTCAATGCCCCCCAGTGCATCCACCACATGGGCTAAGCCACCCATTCCGATCTCCGCATAATGATCGATACTTAAGCCTGTTGATTCCTCCACTGTTTGGGTAAGGAGCGGCGCGGATCCATAGGTAAATGCGGCGTTGATTTTATCCATCCCGTAACCTGGAATATTGACATAGGAATCACGCGGAATAGAGACCAAGGTGGCTTGTCCACGCAGCGGAATATGCATGACCATAATGGTATCTGTGCGCCGGGAACCAATATCACCACCCGTACCTAAACGGTTCGCTTCTTCTTCACTAAGCCCAGCTCGAGAGTCTGAACCCACCAATAGCCAATTCGTTCCCGACGTAGACGCGATGGGCGCCGCGGAGGCGAAAGGAGTGCGATTGATCTTCATATCCAGCCACAGCACTGACACCAAGGAAAACACCACAATGGTGGCCAGAATCAGACTCAACGATTTGAAGAATCGTCGTGCCGGAGAGCGCCGCGGGGCTAAGCGACGAGGCGGCTGTGGAATTGTAGCTGGACGCTGAACGGGTAATTCTTGGCGTGGTCTTATCGGGTCGGTACGTGAAGGTCGCTGGATCGGGCGCTGTGGTGGGGGCTGCATCCTAGGACGCGCTCGAACGGGGCGACCGAAACGATCAGTGACGATCCTGCCCTGAGCATCACGCAGATACTCGATATGGTTGCCCTGGTTAGTCATAGCTTTAACAGTAGTAGTAACAGCTGAGGCCTTGAAACTATTTAAGGTTCAGATATACAGATCCAACAAATGCCACGAGATCAATAAAGAAATGCGCGAAGATGAGCGGCCACACTCTATTCGTTTTGTGGTAGACATACCCAAATACTATCCCCATAATAATATTGCCCACCCCAGCGGATATGCCCTGGTAGAGGTGATAAGAGCCGCGGAGTAGAGCCGAAGAAGCTATCGCTTTTACCTGCGAGACCCCAGCGCTTTTCAGGCGCGTCATCAACCACAGCACCACTACTACTTCCTCGCTAAAAGCGTTTGCGGCAGCGAATCCCACACTTAATCCGATATGCCACCACGGGCTATCAGCTGGAACCGGTATAACCTGCTTACTCAGGCCTAGATGCAGGGCACCTAGATAGAAAAGCAGTCCCGGAATCCCAATAAGTGCGGCCAGGCCCACCCCTAAACGTGCGGAATGGACGAGGTGTGCTACTGGCCATAGCCGAATCTTAAGGAGGTAGAGGCACAAGAAGCCCCAGGAAAAAACCAGAGCGATGGAGGTGAGCTGAAAACCGATATCGATCAGTGGCAATGGTGCTCTCGAGGGAACAATTGCGACCTGCTGCGCATTCAGCGGTTTGGTGTCGAGTAACGAGCGGGCCAAATTCAACAGTGCTCTCAGCCCCGAAGTACCAAAGGTAGCAAGGAGCACCACCACAATCTCTGCCCCTAGACCAGGCTCCCACGGACGCTGCTCAGACTGAGTTGCAGATATGCTCATGTGGAACCTCCAGGTGTTGATAATTGCATGGCGAGGCCAAAAAGTTCTGCCGCACTGATTCGTAATGCTCCGAGATGGATAGAACTCAAGGGCGACAGGTGGGGCAAGGATAAAGCCGCGAGACCCGCCATATTGTAGGTTGTCGCCCAAGGAGTCCACTGGGTCTGCCGATAAAAATCCTCCTCGGGGGAATAAGAGGAAAAATAGCCGTGGACTGGGGGCAAAAATGCCAAGGTGGGACTGAGCACCACATCAACTTCCCAAGCGCGGAGGATTTGATCCTTCACCGACATAAACTCCGCAACCGCTTGCCGTCTGGAGGCCTGTGATAGTTGTGCTCCACGCTCGCGCAGCCACTCCACCAATGGAGAGGCTGCGCCTGGAATACGCTGAGCACGCAAGGCCAAAATAGTGCTAAAGGCCTCAAAAGGGGAATCGCCATAAGGCCGAGCAAGCACCGAGATCTTATGACCCTTCTGACTTAGCTGCGTCGCAGCGCTATCGACTGCTTCAAGCATCATATCGGCCACGGGGGTCTCGGCGTGGAGCGGTTGGGTGAGCACCCCAATGTGCAGGGGAGGTGGGGTCACAGGCCTGATTGCATGCACATAGGCGGCGTCAGCAAGCGTGCGTGTGAGGAAACCTTGCACCACGGGATTTGCTCCCGCGGTGGAATGTGCTGGCTTAAACCCTATCAACCCCGTCGCCGCTGCAGGAACGCGAATCGAACCGCCCCCGTCAGAGGCATGGGCCGCTCGTACCAGCCCGCGAGCCACCATAACAGCCGCTCCGCCCGAGGAACCGCCAGGCGTGTGACCGGGCAAGAGTGGGTTATCGGGGCGCGCCTGCCCCACCGGCTCGGTATAGGCAGATAGTCCCATTTCCGGCGTGAGAGATTTGCCAGGGATGATAGCCCCTTGGCTGAGGATAGAGGCGAGGAAGGCATCCGTTTCTGTGGCCATATAGGTGCGGTTGATATTGCCCAAAGTAGTGGGCATGCCCGCTATATCGCTTAAGTCTTTGGCAGGAATAATCCAACCACTTAGCCGCCCGTGAGCATGCGCGCGGGCGTGGGGGTCAAAATAGGAAAACCCATGATCCTTAGGGGTGAGTGCCTGTAGCTGGCTTGCCAGCTGAGAGACTGCAGAAACAACCATAGGATTAGCGTACCGAGTCCGCCTAGGCTGCGGTAGCATCGAGCATCATGAGCATATATGGGAGTACGCGGTGAACCAGCCAGTGACAATGTCCTATCTTGGACCAGCGGGGACCTTCACTGAGATGGCTCTCGCCGAATTTCGACGTGCGCATTTTTCTGGGGTTCAAAGCAATTCCCTCCCTACTGACTCTCCCAGCGAGGCTATCTCCGCTGTGCTTGATCGCCAGGCCGATTATGCATGTGTAGCCTTGGAAAACTCGGTTGATGGGCCCATTACAGCCACCTTTGACGCGCTAACGAGGGGGGTGCAAATTTATTATGAGTACGACCTAGAAATCTCTTTCGCCCTCATGACTCGCCCTCACCACAGCTATGGCAAGCGCCCAATATTAAGCACGCATCCGGTGGCATACCAGCAAACGAAGGTGTGGATAAAAGATCATATTGGTGAGCACGAATTTCTCCCCGCATCCTCGAATGCTGCTGCCGCACAAGCAGTAGCTAGAGGTGAGGCAGATATTGCAGTCGCACCAGCCCTCTCGGCCGAGATCTACGAATTAGAGATTAAGGCCACTCACGTGGCAGATCAGGCCCATGCCATGACCCGATTTGTTCTCGTCGGTCTCCCTGGAGTCCCCACCCCACGGACCGGTCATGATCGTACAGGTTTAGCGTTTACCCTGCCGAATACCCCGGGATCTCTGGTAGGGGCTTTAAATGAATGTGCGGTACGGGGTGTGGACTTAACCCGTATTGAATCCCGCCCCCTGCATCAGGGATTGGGTAGCTACCGCTTCTACGTGGATCTTCATGGGCATATATCTGACCCGGATATCCAAGAGGCCCTCGCGGCACTGTACCGCCGCGCCACTGATCTTATCTTTCTAGGTTCATGGCCGCGTATTGATGCCCCCATAGACCGCGTTGACCAAGAGCCGCGTTATCGGAGTGCTCAGTCGTGGATTCAGTCCTTATTGAAAGGCACACCAGTGGGCTAGACTATGTTCGTGGATCAGCACCCATGAACTGAGTAAGACAAGAGGGGAATCTATGAGTGGTCGAATTATTGTGATGCGCCATGGCCGGACGCATTCTAATGCTCGCGGAATTTTTGATACTCAGCTACCTGGTGCGGAATTATCGGTTATAGGCAGACACCAAGTACGCGAATCCGGACGCAGGCTGCGCACGCTTAGCGATAACGTAGGCTACGCTGCGAGCTCCCAGGCTTTACGGGCCCAGCAGTCCATGCTCCTCGCGGTGGCCGCATATTGTGGGGACGAGGGTGAGGTGCCTCAGATCGCCCAGCCAAAAATGACTATGACGGTGCTGCCAGGCATCCACGAACTGGGAGCGGGTGATCTCGAGGGGCGCAGTGATGATCGAGCCCACGATGCTTATATTGCGACGTTGAAGCGGTGGAATGAGGGCGATCTACATGCGGGAATGCCGGGTGGAGAGACCGCCCAGGATTATCTCAATCGAGCGACCCCCATCCTAGAAGCGGTTGCTCAACGCTGCCACGACACCAACCAAGATAGCTTAATGGTTATCCATGGGGCGGCTATCCGCATCCTTGGGCTGCATGCGACAACACTTGACGGTGATTATGTTCGCGAGAGCTATATCGCCAATGGCTCCTTGAGTATCATCGAACCCCGCGGCGCTTTCGGTACCTGGACGTGCAAGTATTTTGCCGATCAACCAGTACCCTAGGAGCGACCCTAATAACCGCGAGCGTGTAGCTCCTCATCGTCGAAGCCAAAATAATGACCCACTTCGTGAATCACCGTAATGCGCACCTGTTCTGCTAATTGTTCCCTAGAGGTACAAAAACGCTTTAATGCCTCACGGTAAATCGTGATGGTATCGGGTAAATATCCGGCGTTACCAAATTGACGCTCCGGAAGTGGGATACCCGTATACAGCCCGAGCACTCCAGGTCCTGAAGGGTGCAGATCTTCAATCAATATGGCTATATTTCTCATATGATCCCGAAATTCGGGGGGAATTGTAGCCAGTGCTGCATCAACTAGATCCGCAAAGTCTGCTTCAGAAATCTCAACCATATATCAAGTCTAGTGATTAGCGTGGTGGCGGTGGAGCCACACCATCAAGAGCCTCGGGATTAATAATGGGGGCGCGTTCGGGGCGCTGCTCAGGGGGAGTTCCGTTGATAGTGAAGTTGCCCTTTGCGCTGCCCTCGAGCACCGCAAAGCGATTATCAACGGGGAAGACGAGCGAGCAATTCACACTGTGGGAGCCAGTATCCCAAGAGCTGGGGGCAATCGTCGTCCAAAAAGGCTTAAGGGTGGAGAAATACAGAGGATCATCGCCTCCGAGATAATCACGGGCCGCTTGGGTGCATACACGACTGAGATGATTATCTTGCTCCTCGGTCGACGGGATCGACTGCGGAAAAACCGGGAGCAGATCAATAACGGCGGTGATCTCCATCTGATGCGGCTTTCCACAGGCAACCTGCTTCGTGGAATTAGAGGCGTCGAGAGCTAGGCACGTTCCTACGGGTGAGATGCGGGCCTGATCTTGATCTTGGACTCTGCCTTTGGTTTCAATGACCTCGCCGAGTTCATTCGTGGCCTGAATCCCACACAAAAGTGTACGATCGCCCAAATCCCACGACTCTTGGGGTGGCAGGATTGAGGCGATGGAATACTTGCCCAAGGGGTCGAATTTCGCATCAAGGTAGCGCATTGTAGGCGCTAAGCATAGTTCTTCTCGCAATTGCGCTTGCCGCGTCTGGTTAGGCATAGCCGCACTAGGGCCAAATTCACTGCTGGGGTAGGTGCCAAGATCTTCGCGGGAGGAGACTTCAAAACGGTGCAGACTGGCACAATCTGCCTGTTCAAAATTACTAACGGTGCCGTCGATAACAGTCCACGTCACGCACGAGCCGACATCGGCGGTGGTAAAAGAAGCGGTAGATGCGGCCGGTACCTTGGTGGTCATGTCGACGGGGGTGACGAGTGGAGAACTTAATTGGGCTCGCTGATATTGATAGGCACCCATGGCACATGATGCCGAGAGGGCGGCTACTAATATAATCCGCGTTGCCGTGGCGGATCTAAACTCTATCTCCATCTCAACCTCAGGTACTCGTATCGCTATGTTGACCCCAGCGTACTACGTTTTCTCGGCCCGTATTCTTTAAGTATTACAAGGATTAGCGGTAGGCTAAAGATCGTGATTGATCTAAAATTCCTCCGCGAAAATCCTGATATCGTCCGCGCATCCCAGCGCACCCGCGGCGCGTCACCTGAGCTTGTCGATGCTCTCATCGAAGCCGACGAAGCCCGGCGACAAGCAATCCAAAGAGCTGACGAGCTGCGCAGCGAGCAAAAAACCTTTGGGCGGAAGATCGGACAAGCCGATCCTAGCGAGCGCCCTCAGCTTTTAGCTGGCTCCAACCAGCTCAAAGCTAAGGTTAAAGAAGCGGAGGAGGCCCAGAAGGCAGCAGAGGAGACAGTGAACTCCTTGCAGATGCAATTGGGCAATATCGTTGAGGGTGCCCCGGCCGGTGGCGAAGACGACTTTATCGTGCTGGAGCATGTAGGCGAACCCACAACGTTTGATTTCGAACCTAAAGATCACCTCGACTTGGGCGAATCCTTAGGGCTTCTTGATGTTAAACGTGGGACTAAAGTTGGTGGTGCCCGTTTCTATTACCTCACTGGTGATGGGGCCTTCTTGCAACTAGGTATGCTCACATTAGCTGCCCAGAAGGCTCGTGCCGCTGGCTTTGAATTAATGATCCCGCCAGTTTTAGTGCGCCCCGATGTCATGCGCGGTACCGGTTTTCTCGGGGAACATTCCGACGAGATTTACTACCTCGAACGGGACGACCTCTATTTAGTGGGCACCTCCGAAGTAGCGCTAGCTGGTTATCACCAAGACGAAATTATTGACCTCACGCAGGGGCCGAAGAAATATGCCGGCTGGTCGTCGTGCTTTCGCCGGGAGGCTGGCTCCTATGGCAAAGATACACGCGGTATTTTGCGCGTTCACCAATTCGATAAATTGGAAATGTTCGTATATTGCAAACCAGAGGAGGCCGCAGCCCAGCACCAGGCTTTGTTAGATATGGAGCGCGATATGCTCTCCGCCGTCGAAGTCCCTTATAGAATTATCGATGTCGCTGGGGGTGACCTCGGGTCCTCCGCGGCGCGTAAATACGACACCGAGGCGTGGGTGCCCACCCAACATACGTACCGAGAACTCACCTCAACCTCGAACTGCACGACCTTCCAAGCCCGCCGCTTGCACACCCGCTATCGAGACGAGAATGGCAAGCCACAGATCGCCGCGACGCTCAATGGCACGCTAGCGACAACCCGGTGGTTGGTTGCCATCTTGGAAAATAATCAGCAAGCTGATGGTTCCGTGGTTGTTCCTGAGGCCTTAAGGCCCTTTGTGGGCAAGGATATCTTGGAACCGAAAAACTAAGAACTGAGGTTATAAGCCATGAGCCGCCCAGGTTTTCACCGCGTTGAAGATATTTTCCTCGTAGAGGATTCAGTCGAGGACGTTCCCCTCCATCCCGATAGCCGCGAGAGTTTTTATAATCGCATCATCGTGGGGGTGAAGGCCCTATTGAAGGCCCAAGGAATTACGGTCACTATTTTTGGGGCTGAGAATATCCCAACCCAGGGCCCGGCGCTCATGGCGTGTAACCATATGGGCTATTACGATTTCATATTCGTGGGTAGCTCTGCTTATTCCAGAGGCCGCCGATTGGTGCGCTTTATGGCTAAGAAAGAGCTGTTTGATATTCCAGGAGCGCGGCGGCTCTTAGCACGAATGAAACATATCGAGGTAGATCGCTTCGCTGGCCGAAGTGCTCTCGATCGAGCTGTGGCGAGTCTCAGGGACGGTAACCTTGTGGGAATTTTTCCCGAGGGAACCACGTCTCCGAGCTTCGAATTACAGGAGTTTAAAACGGGCGCGGCCAGGATTGCTAATCGAGCCGATTGTCCGCTCATTCCCATGGCACTGTGGGGCTCTCAACGGATCTGGGCCAAGGACCTCCCTAAACGTTTAGGTAGGAACCATTTTCCTGTGTGGCTAAAGGTGGGCGAACCGGTCGTGAGAACTGGCGATATCCATGAAGATACCCGCCGCCTCGAGCAAGCGATTAGCAATCTTCTTGACGAGGTGCGCGCAGCATACGAGGAGTTCAACGGACCGTTCCCAGGCGGTGAGAATTGGCGACCCGCCTCACTCGGTGGGGGTGCTCCTACTAGCGAAGAGGCTGCCGCTAAAACTCGAGCGATCCGCGAAAAACGACGCCTCAAGCGCGCCGAAAAGGAGGCTAAGAAAGCTGCGAAGCGGGAGCGTCGCGCGGCTCGTCGGCACCGCCGCGAAAAGAGACGCGAATTAAAATTCCTTGTAGCCAAGGAACTTTCCTTCTTCGAGAAGCTCAAGGTCATCTACTTTAAGTGGAAAGATTCCTAAATCGCCGGTCCGCATCTCGGAAAGGGATCGCTAGGATAGACGATATGACATATAAGTTGGTCGCCAGCGATGTGGATGGGACGCTCATTAACAGCGCCGAGCGGATTAGCCCTCGGCTCTACCGTGCACTTGAGTGCACAAATGGCAGGTATCACTTTGTCATAGCTACTGGTAGGCCTGCCCGCTGGGTAATTCCACTGGTAAATCAACTACCCTTCAAACCTGTGTGCATCTGCGCTAACGGAGCTGTTGTCTATGATTCGGCTCGCGATCGTATTATAAAAAACCACAGTATTCAGGCGGAGGTATTGCGTGCTGTGGTGAGTAAAGCGCGAGAAGTCCTTCCCGTTGGGGTAGCTGTAGAGCGCTGTGGCACCTCCGTATTAGATATTAACCAGGGCTGTTATGTGGTGACCGAGGATTATGCCCACGCGTGGGATTCTACGGAACACAGCGTCGTGGATCTGGATTCCGCACTTGCTGAACCAGCAGTGAAACTACTCCTGCGTTATGAAGCCTTAACAGCGCCGGAGCTTTTTGACCTGATTCGCCCGGCGATCCCGACCGATCTGGTTCACATCACTTATTCCATTAATGAAGGTTTACTTGAAGTATCCGCACCGAATATTACCAAAGCCCAGACCTTGAAAGAGCTCTGTGATGATATGGGAATCGCCGCTAAAGATGTCCTCGCCTTTGGCGATATGCGCAATGATCGCGAAATGATCGAGTGGGCGGGCCACGGAGTGGCCATGGCTAATGCCCAACAAGAGCTGCGGGCTTGCGCTGATGAAGTTACCGCGAGCAATGACGATGACGGTGTCGCGCGGATTCTCGAGAGGGTTTTTGGCCAGTAAAATTAACGCTCGATACCCCACCGCTAGAGAGAAGGCGAAACTGCGGGCGGCCCTTCAGACGTGGTTTTCAGAGAGGTCGAAGGGAGTGTGCTTTCTCTCGAGGGTGATTAATACTCTCTCGTTGTCGTTACGGTCTTTGTGGCTAGCGGTAATATAGGTGAGCGCTTACCTTTACGGGGAGAAAAGATACAGCACCAGTTTTTCTTTCTCGACGTGCCCCGAATGCGAAAAGCCACCACTTTCTGTGGTGGCTTGGGGCGGCAAATGGCGCGGGGATCTGGGAGAATATCCCCGCGCCAAGATTATTAAGGAGCTACGGGAGCAGGCTCATAAGCCTGGGCATCAACAGCTCCAGTGGCAGGATCGAAAGTGATATAGCCGTGTTCGAAATCGACGCGAATCTTACCGTCATCGGGGTGCTCCATATTAATGGGAAGTCCTAGCGGCCCGAAGTCGAAGCCCTGAGCAGCCCAGGTGTCACCAATGACACCCCACAGCGCCTGGGGTCCAGTGGTCTCGGAATCGACGATGATCCCGTTGTCGAAGAGCTGATAGGTCACATCGCGACCATCGGCGCCACTGTAGGTAATCGCACCAGAGCGCAGTTTGCCCAAGATTGGGGAGAGCTGGTTCCACAGTCGACTCAACTCCGAGTCGGAGGACAGCTGAGTTGAAGCACTAATGAGCGCCGGGATCTTCTCCAGCTTCAAGCCTTTGACTACCTCGATATTGCCAATCCTCTCAATACCGCCTTCAGGCAGTACACCAAGAGCGCCAGCGACACCGATGCCGAGCACGATGAGCGAGGCTGCCGAGACAATAATCGTAGTTGCATCACCATTATTGGAACTTAAGAGCTTGGTGAAAAGGTCCGCTCCTTCGGACGAGCTACCGGTTGCACTTGGTTGGCTCGGTTGGATTGGTCGGTTCGGTGTTTGCGGAACAACCGGTGGAATGGTGTTCTTTGGCTGTGGGTTAGGTCGAACAGCGTTGGAAGTAAGCAGATCATATTTAGCTTGAGCGATCTGACGGATGGTGCCCATCTTGTTGTATACATAGTCGCCGGGGCATTCGGTGAGGCCAACGTCGCGGTGGGCGAAGATATTGGGCAATTGCACAGCGGTACCATAGGGGTATTGGGTATAGCTGGTGCCCTCGGAATAGTGGGTATTATTGCCAGACGGATTAAAACCTGCAACTTTAGCGCGCCAGCCAGCCAATTCGCCGACTGATTTCAGCATTGCGGCAGTGGGCTGAGCAGTTTGGTAGTTGCCGAGCATTGAAATGGCCCAGGTATTTTGGTTAAAGCCGCCTGCGTGGGTACCAATGACGGCTTTGTTTAGTCCGCCGTAGCGACCTTCGTAGAGGTTTCCGTATTTATCGGCGAGCGCGTGGTATCCGATATCGCACCAGCCGAGTTGCTGGGCATGATACTGGTAAATGCCACGCACGATGCCTGGAGCTTGGGCTTCGGTGTAGTTATTGGAACCAGCTGTGTGGTGCACGACAACCGCTGATACCCCATCAGCGTATTCTGGCGATTTGCAACGAATCGATTCGTCGGCGCCCCAGCCCTTACGGGAAATCACGCGCGGCAAGCCAACCGCGTCATTAGCCAAGGTGATCTGGGTATCGACGATAGGGGATTCGCCACCATCAATAAAGACAGCGTCGAGCTTTGCAGCTTCCTCAGGATTAAAGAGATCGACACCGAGGATGGAGACCTGCACAGACTTAGTCGGTTCCACATAGATGGGTTCGGTGCCTTGGCGTTCGTAGTCAGCTACTTCGCGAGCGTCAACGGCCTCGGATTCAAACCATTCGGTCCAGGTACCGTCGGCGCGCTGGCTGCGGACGAAGGCGGCGATATCTTTCTCTCCCGCCCAGGTCATAGCGAAGATGGAGAATTCTTCCTCGCGGTTAAATTGTTTTACCGTGCGTTCGACGGGCCCCTCCTCGTCACTTTGAGTGGCGAGGGCTGCATCGTTGACCAGCACGTTTTGGCCGAGGTTGAAGTTCTCGGTGCTGGTGGTTGCAGTGATGGGTTCGATGCCATCAGATTCGGTTTTCAGTATTGAGGTGGTGCCCACGCCAATAGCGGTTCCAGCAATGAGGGTCATTGCTAACACTGCTGCGGTGATCGGGGGCGCCGAGGTAATGCCAAGGCGGCGGCGTTGTTTCACGTTAATCTCCCAACTTTATTGTGATTGATAAATGGGCACAGTCGTGCCACCTATCGGGCTTAACTGTAGTGTATTTATGGGGTAAAAGGGATGCATGTTGCTCATGTGAATAAGAAAGTGCATGTAAAGGGCATAAGAATTATTTTCCCGGCGTGTCGGATCAGTGAATATCTCGGTGTGTCCTGCAGAGCGAAACGCACCTTATATGGCTAGGGTTTTAGCTATGACTGACTTTGATGTAATCGTTGTTGGATCCGGACTCTTCGGTTTGACCGTAGCGGAGCGCGCAGCCAGCCAATTGAATAAGAAGGTACTCATTATTGAGCGCCGCGATCATATTGGCGGCAACGCCTATTCCGAGGCCGAACCAGAGACCGGCATTGAAATCCACAAATACGGAGCCCATCTCTTCCACACCTCCAATAAGCGAGTCTGGGAATACGTCAATCAATTCACCAGTTTCACTAATTATCAGCACCGCGTCTTCGCCATGCACAAAGGCCAGGCCTACCAATTTCCCATGGGGCTCGGGCTTATTAGCCAGTTCTTCGGAAAGTACTTCTCTCCAGACGAAGCTCGCGCCCTCATCGCTGAGCAGGCTGCCGAGATCAAGAGCGAAGATGCTAAAAACCTAGAAGAAAAGGCTATCTCTCTGATCGGCCGTCCCCTCTACGAAGCTTTTATTCGCGATTACACCGCGAAGCAGTGGCAAACGGATCCCAAGGATCTCCCAGCCGGTAATATCACCCGGCTGCCGGTGCGCTATAACTTCAACAACCGTTATTTCAACGATACCTACGAGGGCCTCCCTACAGACGGATACGCCGCATGGCTAGAACGAATGGCCGATCACCCCAATATCGACGTGCGTCTAAATACTGATTGGTTTGAGGTTCGCGATGAGGTGCGCGCCGCCTCCCCGAAGGCGCTCGTGGTCTATACCGGTCCCGTTGATCGTTATTTCGATTATCGCGAAGGAGCCCTAGGGTGGCGCACGCTTGATTTCGAGACCGAAGTTCTCGAAACTGGTGATTTCCAGGGAACTCCCGTCATGAACTACAACGATGCTGAGTTCCCCTTTACCCGAATCCACGAATTCCGCCACTTCCATCCCGAGCGCGACAACCAGTATCCTCAGGATAAAACCGTCATTATGCGCGAGTATTCACGCTTTGCGGAAGCCGGGGACGAGCCTTATTATCCAATCAATACCCCTGCAGACCGCGAGATGCTGTTAAAGTACCGCGAACACGTCGCCCGAGAGACCGCCGAGAATAAGGTCTATTTCGGGGGACGCCTGGGAACCTACCAGTACCTGGATATGCATATGGCTATTGCCTCGGCGCTAACTCTATTTGATAATGTGATCAGCCCGGCACTGCGCGCATAAAAGTCCACAGAGGTACCTAAGAAGTACATAAAAAATCCCCGACAGGGTGCGCGAAAATCCGCACCCTGTTAGCTCTCTATAGCTGTACAAGGAAAATAGTGTGGATATCGTCATCAACAACTGCTTTTTAGCGCTGAACGATTCTCCACTAACCCCCGCCGTTATCGCTTTTACTACCGCACTGCGGCCGGTATATCTCACGATCTCTCTATTTATTATGGCGGTACTCTGGTCCTGCTTGCCGAGGCTAAAAAGTCCGCTTCGGGTCATATTTGCCTTGCCTATTTCGGTCGCGCTCGCCAGTCTGAGTGCAGAAGGTATCAAGATGATTATTGCCCGACCCCGCCCCGATATCGCCGGCCACCTTGTGGAAGTCACTAGCTTTGCCTTCCCTTCCGGACACGCTACGGCAATCACTGCCTGCGCGAGTATGGCCACAATAATATGGGGCTGGAAAAAGACGTGGTGGACTTATATCGTGGCGATTGCCGTGTATATATCAAGGCTCTATACCGGGGTGCACTGGATGAGCGATATTATTGGCGGTATTATCCTAGGGCTCATCATTAGCGCCTTGATCGCACGCCTACTGGGAATTTCTCGTCTGTCTTCGCGCCCCGAAAAACACTCCGAGGAATAATATTTTGAAGGTATGTACCCAATAGCTGCTTATAACGTGTCCCAGTATAGATATAAGTAAAAGCGCTGACCCTTCAGCGTTTATTGGTGCTAAATCGCGAGCCCGAACTGACCATTTCAGGCGATTTCTCCGCGCATTCGTGAGCTGATTAGCGCAACTGAGCGTGGCTATCTCCGCGAGGCTGGGGCGAAGCGACTACCCTTAAGTGGCGGAACTATACCCCTAGAGCACCACCCTGGGGCGGAAACGAAAGGTTTTTGAGCAATGAAGGACAACCAGCTGCAACGCTTCCTGCTTCCCCACATCGGGGAGCCTAGCGATGTGCGCAAGCTTTATATCTTAGAACACGAGGATAATCTCGAGAAGCCTCGATGGCATGATCGCAGCTCACTGACTATTCCAGCCGCCAGCGAACTTAGCTTCCTCACTTATTTCAACGCCTTCCCCGCCTCGTACTGGCGCCGATGGTCACAGCTCGACACCGTCATTTTGAAAGTGGATATCACCGGCACTGCCCGAATTAATATCTACCGCTCAAAGCCCGACGGAACCCGGCTGAGCATCAGCAATAAGCTCGTAACCGATGATGTCGCGGAATTCGAACTCTCTCTCGCGCCCTTCGAAGTTGGCGGTTGGCTATGGTGGGATATCACTACCGATACCGACGTCACCATTAATGAGGCAGGCTGGTACGCTCCGCATGCGCCACGCGCCCAAATTCTCCCCGACGGCACCACTGTTGGCCCCTTCGAAGCCCGCGTCACTGTCGGTATTCCTACTTTTAACCGCCCCACCGACGCTGTCGCAGCTCTACAGGCTTTGGCTAGTGATGCAGAGGTTGATGGTGTGATCGATGCGGTCATCATGCCCGACCAAGGTACCAAGCACCCAGCGGATGAACCAGGCTATCAGGATGCGGTGGAGCACTTCGGTGACCGCTTCTTCGAATTCCGCCAGGGAAACCTCGGCGGATCAGGCGGATATTCCCGCATTATGTACGAAGCCCTCGGCGACGGCGCGGCAGGGGCAAAAAAATCCCCCTATATCCTCTATATGGACGATGATATCGCCATCGAACCTGACTCAATCCTTCGTGCCCTGCAAGCAGCCCGCTATGCTAAGCGCCCTATTCTCGTAGGCGGGCAAATGCTCAATTTGCAGGAACGTAGCCACTTGCACTCTATGGGTGAGGTGATCGACCGTAGCACCTTCATGTGGACTAAAGCCCCCCACGTGCACTACGACCACAATTTCGACGAGCACCCGCTTAGTGATCGCGGAGCCGTTGATGATAAGCCCGATGCTCAGCATTCACGTGACCTGCACCGCCGGATCGACGTGGACTATAACGGCTGGTGGATGTGCATGATTCCGAGGCTAGTAGCCGAGGAGATCGGGCAGCCGCTGCCGCTCTTTATCAAGTGGGATGACGCCGAATACGGCCTGCGCGCCGGGCGCCATGGTTTCCCTACTGCTACCTGGCCTGGTATCGCTATCTGGCATATGGCATGGAGTGATAAGGACGACGCCATTGACTGGCAAGCCTATTTCCACCTACGAAATCGACTGATTGTGGCGGCGCTCAACCATGATGGCCCAATCGATGGGCTCCTGCGTAGTATGCATAAGGCACTGGTCAAACACCTTCTGTGCCTTGAGTATTCCACCGCAGCGATCCAAATCGAAGCTATCGATGATTTCCTTGCTGGCCCCGATCAGCTTTTCGATATTTTGGAAACATCGCTACCGCGCATAGCAAAAATCCGCAAGGAATACCCCGATGCGGTCATTTTAGACTCCGCCACGGATTTCCCCACCCCAACGGGAGCACCTGGGGTACCGGTTAAGGATATCGGCGGGCGCTTGGCACCGCTGAAAAAATCGGTGTGGCTACTAAAAGGGCTCAAACATTCCCTTCGTCCCGCAGATCGCCAACATCACGAGATTCCACAGGCCAATTTTGCGCCCATAGAGGCACGGTGGTTTAGTCTCTCGCGTGTCGATGGCGCCACCGTTGCCACGGCGGATGGACGCGGTGTGGCATACCGCAAGCGCGATCTCGACATGGCCAAACATTTATATAAGCAGTCACGGGAACGACATAAACTAGTTCGGGAACGTTTTGAGCACTTGCGCGCCGCCTATCGCGCCGCCTATCCCGACCTGATTAGCCGCGAAGCATGGAGCAAGGTATTCGATCATGACTGAAAATGACATCTTGGTGCAGATCCAACGCACCGTCGGTTATCCAATAACGCTGCGCATAGCCCGTGCCCTATCCCACTTTGGGGAGCATGCCTTGGGGTGGATGGGAATTGGTGCGCTGGCTGCACTGTGGGATAAACACCGTCGTCCGCAGTGGCTGCGACTTATTGCAGCATCCTTCATAAGCCACGCATTATCGGTGATCATTAAGAGGATTGTCAGACGTCAACGCCCCCATGATCCCCGCATCACTATTGGGGTAAAAACTCCCAGCTCTTTGAGTTTCCCGAGTTCCCACGCCACCAGCACCACGGCCTTTTTCACCAGCCTATCGGCTATTGTGAAAAGCCGTGTGCCTTTGATTGGGGTCCCCGTGATGATGTTCTCACGGATGCTTTTAGGGGTACACTACCCCTCTGATGTATTAACAGGTGCGCTCGTGGGGTGGGCAACTAGTCGAGCGCTTGGTCATTCCCGGAAGGCTTAATGAGTAATGTCGAATGAATCCCTCATCGGATCTGAGCCACACACTCGAGGCTTAGAAGATAATAGGAAGCTGCATCCGCCTAAGAACCTTCCTGATGCCATGATTAAGGGGCTGCGGCCCAAGCAGTGGGTTAAAAATGTTTTAGTTCTAGCAGCTCCGATGGCAGCTGGTGCTGAAGCCCTGCTGCAGCCGCGTATCCTCACCGATATCGCAGTTGCTTTCCTAGCCTTCTGCATGGCGGCATCCGCCATTTATCTCATCAATGATGCTAAGGACGTCGAGGCTGATCGCCAGCATCCCACTAAGCGCTATCGCCCTATTGCGGCGGGAGTACTTCCCGTGGGCCTCGCCTTTTTTATGGCCGTGGCCTTTATCATCGGCGCTATTGTACTGAGTTATTTCTTCGCCAGCTCAGGCAGGAGTTTGGCCATCGTTATGACGGTGTATATAGCTCTACAGTTGGGTTATTGCTTTGGGTGGAAACATCAGCCGGTTATCGATATTGCCTTGGTTTCCTCTGGTTTTATGTTGCGAGCTATGGCTGGTGGCGTGGCGGCCGGCATTGATTTATCGCAGTGGTTCCTCTTGGTTGCAGCTTTTGGATCTCTCTTTATGGCCTCCGGAAAGCGATATGCTGAAATCCTCCTGGCACAAGAATCAGGGGCTAAGATCCGCAAGGCTCTTGAAGGCTATACGCCCACGTACCTGCGTTTTGTGTGGACTCTAGCGGCTACTGCCGTGGTGATGAGCTATGCACTCTGGGGTTTTGAGATGGCTCGGCTTTCAAGCCCAGTGGCTGGGGTCTGGTACCAAATTTCGATGGTACCCTTCACCGTTGCTATCTTGCGTTATGCTGCCGATGTTGACCGTGGCGATGGTGGCGCCCCAGATGAGTTGGCACTGACGGATCGCACTTTGCAAGTACTCGCCGTGTTGTGGGTGACCAGCGTAGTAATAGCGGTTTATCTCGTTTAAAATTCCCAACATAAACCAAGGTGGGGGTGACCTTTGCTGCGTGAAGGGCAGGAAAACTACCCGTGCTTTACCAATCTGTTATAAAGTCTTTGCTGTAGCGTGTCGTGCCTATAATAAGCGCTAAATATAGTAGGTGCCTTTGTATTCCGTCATGAGGCGGGTACCATGATGTCGCGCCAAGGTAGCGCCAAGGTATAGGAATTGGACAAGGAGAAGCATGAAGGTTTTCGCCCAAGCTCTACGAAAGGCTCAAGCCACAGTGACAGCAGTGGTCACCGCTGGTGCCCTTATGGTCGCTGGACAGGGAGTGGCGGAGGCTGCCAATCGTGACTGGCTGCGCGCTGATGCCACCGGGACTTGCGAATGGGACCAAGTAGGAAACTGGGTACAGCGCTGTGATGTGTGGTCACCCGCTAATAACCGAACCATTACTGTTCAGATCCAGCCTGCACAACGTGGGGGCAATGCTGGTCTCTACCTTCTTGATGGCGCCCGTGCGAGTGAACGAGCTAGTGCATGGACGACCTCAGCTAATGCTCCTGCCACATATGCGCCACATAATATCACCCTCGTCATGCCCGTCGGTGGCGCTGGATCTTTTTATATGGACTGGTTGGGGCCAGCCTTCTACAACGGACAAGGCTACCACTTCAAGTGGGAAACATTCCTTACTCAAGAGCTTCCCGTTTACCTTGAGCAAAATTTTGGCGTCGCGCGCAATAATAACGCAATTGCAGGTCTCTCCATGGGCGGCACCGCTGCGCTCAATCTCGCGGCCCGCCACCCCAATCAATTCCGACAGACCTTGAGTTGGTCGGGCTACCCATCCATGACCCTGCCTGGGATGCACTCCCTCCTGCGGTTGGCACTCGTTGAATTGGGTGGCTTTAATATCAACGCCATGTACGGTTTCTTCTTTAGCCCAGAACGCTTTTCAAATGACCCGCTGTGGAATATGAGCGGTCTGCGCAATACCGATATCTATATCTCTGCGGCCACCGGATTCTGGTCAGGCTATGACGGCCCAGGGATTAAATTTGGGGACCGGATCGTCGGCTCCGTACTCGAAGGTGTCTCGCTGTACTCCACCTCGGTATGGGAGGTTAAGGCACGTGCTGAGGGCTTGCGTGTAACGGTAGATTATCCGCCGGCAGGTATTCACAGCTGGGAACAATGGATCTCGCAGCTAGAGAAGACGAAGCCGCGAATTCTAGATTATATGAACGCTTGGTAGGAACCATTCCGCCGTAAGAACAACCCCGTTGCCGCACAGGCCGCGGGGTTTTTTATTGCGGTGCCCTGGTCATGTAACGATGTGAGCGTTGTTAGCTATGTTAAAGGTGAAAACAAAATAAACAGCTGTAAATCGGTGTGTCTCAACCCTAACTCTCAAGTTCAACTTAAACTTGAGCATAGTCTTGTGCCACAGTGGAGCTATACCCCACATATAGCTATACCGTGGGATAGGTGGGAAAAGCAGCAGCGCTTGAGCACCTGGAGTACCTAAAAAATCGCTAACACAAAAAGGAACCTATTATGCGCGACACCGCATCCCGTTCGACTCGACGTACCCGTTGGGTTAGTACGCTCCCTGTAGTCATCGGCCTCGGATTAGTGGGAGTTATCCCTGCTACCACCATGGCCCAATCTTCGGGATCTTCGAATTTCTTTCCCGGCCTCACGGATTACCTCGATCCAAACTCCCAGGAACGCACCCCCATACGCGTGGATGAAAACCCCAATATCCAGGGCCTACCCGCCGGAGTTGAAGTTGAGCGCGTGAACTGGATTAGCGATCGCCGTATACAACTGTATATCCGCTCCGCCGTGATGCCAGGTGCGCCAGTGAAAGTTCAAATCCTGTTAGCGCGCGATTGGCACTCGAATCCCACGCGTACCTTCCCTGAAGTATGGGCCCTCGACGGTTTGCGCGCCACAGATATTGAGAATGGCTGGACCTCCGAGACTAATATCGAACAGCTCTTTGCCGATAAGAATGTCAACGTTATTCTGCCAATCGGTGGCGAGTCTTCGTTCTACTCGGACTGGCAGCGTGAAAATAACGGCAAGCACTATATGTGGGAGTCCTTCCTCACCCAAGAGCTCGTACCCATCCTGCGTAACGGCTACCGCTCCAATGAGGAGCGCGCGATCTTCGGCCTTTCTATGGGCGGCACCGCCGCTATTAACCTAGCTGAACGCCACCCTCAGCTCTTTAAATTCGTTGGCTCGTTCTCTGGTTACCTCGATATGACCAGCGTTGGTATGCCAGCTGCCGTCAAGGCTGCCCTTCAAGACGGTGGCGGCTACGATGCGGAGGCTATGTGGGGCCCTGAAGGTTCTCAAGATTGGATTGATCACGATCCGAAACTCGGTATTGAATCCCTTAAAGGCAAAACCGTATATGTATCAGCCGGCTCTGGTCGCGATGATTTCGGTGAGCCAGATTCCGTAGCCAAGCATGGGGCCAATTCCGCTGGTATTGGTCTGGAAGTAATCTCCCGGATGACCACCCAGACCTTCGTCGACTACGCTAAGCGTGCGCAGGTTGAGGTCATTTCCGTCTTCCGCCCCACCGGCGTACATGCTTGGCCGTACTGGCAGTACGAACTGGGACAAGCATGGCCGCATATGGCAAAAGCGTTGAATATCTCCAAGGAAGACCGCGGCGCTGATTGCACCGCTATCGGCGCCATTGCTGAAGCCACACGCTCTGGAATAATTGGTAACTGCGTCAACAACGAATACGATGTACCCGGTGGTAAGGCTGAAGACTTCACTAGGGGTCGTGCCTACTGGTCTCCGGAGCATGGAGCCTTCGCTCTCTATGGCCGTATCGGTGCTCTCTATACCGAAATGGGCGGTCCCGCTAGCTGGTTGGGCTTCCCCTTAAGCACCGAGCGTGAATTGGTACGGGGTGGCCGCTACGTAGCTTTCGAGCATGGCAATATCTACTGGACTCCAGCACTGGGTGCCGTGGCCGTGCCTAAGGATATTGTGGATAAGTGGGGTGAGTTGCAGTGGGAAAATGGCACACTCGGGTACCCAGTTTCTGCAGCTGAGAAGATCGGCGACGGCTTCGTGCAGCAGTTTGAAGGTGGCTATGTAGTCCGTACTCCCGATAACAAAAATTTCCATGTTCGAGGAGCGATCGCTGCGAAGTACCGAGCCATCAATACCGCGACCAGCAATCTGGGATTCCCTACAACGGATGAAATCGCCATCAATGGTGGTGCCTTCCAACGCTTCGAGCGGGGCAATATTTACTGGTCACCTGCAACTGATGCACACGTGATTAACTACGGTGATATCTTTGACGCATGGGCTAAGAAAAATTGGGAGCAGGGCGAATTTGGCTTCCCAACCCAAGATCATGCCCTAATTCCAGCGGGCGGCGAGATCGTTCACTTCGAACGTGGCACCATTTCTCAAATCAATGGTCTCATCGTTGAGGAGAAGAAATAGTGTATAAGGCTATGCCCTGCGCACTGCTGGTGGCACTGGGATTTTTAGCTGGGTGCTCGAGCTCCAGTGTCACTGAGGAGCCCACCGAGATGACCGTAGCGCCGCTCACTCGGGCCGCCCAAATGTCGAAAACGCCTAGTGCATCTGCACGCGCAGAACCGAGCACGAGCATCGATCTCAGCGTTCCACCTTTGAAGAACCCGCCCGCGCGTTCGGCTGGTGATCAGGCCGCCCGAGAAGTCAGTGACGTGCCCACCCCAGGGCTATCCCTGACTGAACAAGATCGGGAATTTCTCAAAGCTTTGGAATTAGCGGGGATCACGGTCACAGGTGCAGAGAATCAAATGATCGGCGTTGCGCAGGTCGTTTGTGCCAATAACTTTGCTGCCGCTACCCCTGCTGTGGCCGGTCAGCTCATCGAGCAAGGCCGCTCCACCCTGGCGGTGGAGCAGATAACTACGGTTATTGAGCAGGCAGCACGCCAGAGTTATTGCTAAATCTAGATTGAAGGCAGTATGAAAAAGTTTTTCACCGCGGTAGTAGCACTCATTGTTATTGGGATTATTATCGCGGGGGTCGTGGGTTGGCTGCGTAGCACCGATAATATTCCAGGTGCACCAGATTCGAATCAAGCGGGTCCAACGCAACCTGAATGGTGCCCACGGGTGGAGGTCATCGCAGCTCCGGGGACGTGGGAATCTGCGAGCGTCGATGATCCCCTTAACCCGATGGCCAACCCCAATTCTTTGATGCTGACCATTACTAATCCTCTCAAGCAGCGCTACCCTCATGGGGATATAAAGATATGGACCTTGCCGTATACTGCGCAGTTTCGCAATATCAACGCCCAACAGGAAATGAGCTACGACGATTCTCGCAATGAGGGGATGGCCACCCTTAAGCGAGAAATCAACGAGACACACCGCGAATGTCCGCTGACAGAATTTATTCTCACTGGCTTTTCTCAAGGCGCTGTGATTATGGGTGATCTTGCCAATGAAATTGGAGTGCATGAAACTCCTATTCCCTCCCACGTGGTCAGGGGTGTCGCCTTGATCGCTGATGGTCGCCGACAGCCGGGTGTGGGCCAGGCTGTGGGCACACCCGTGGGTGGGGTAGGGGCCGAGATTTCGCTGGCACCGTTGAATCTAGTAGTTCAACCCATTGTTCCTGGCGCAACCATGCGTGGCCCGCGCACCGGCGGCTTCGGAGTTCTTAATGATCGGGTCTTTGATATTTGTGCTCCTGATGACACTATCTGCGATGCTCCGCAGAATGTGAACGATGCTTTCGGCCGCGCTTTTGATCTCATTGAAGCCAATGGTATTCATGCTCAATACGCCACGAATCCGAATGTCGTTCCAGGCACCACCGCACCGAGCTGGGTTGTGGAATGGGCTAGTGATTTGATTAATCGCGGATAAGCGGCCCTATAGGGTGTAAAATAATTTTTTTCGCAAAAGTAATAATCTTCTGGTTAGTACCGATCAACTAAGGGACACTGCCTTGTGGGTTCTTGCACTAGAGGGTGAAGCTTCGCGCGACAGCACTGATATGAAGGAGAATAATGGATCTTAATAAAGTAATTGGCCAATTTTTCAACGAGAAGCACGAGATTACCTTACCGCCGGAGATTACCCTCGCAGGGATGTGCGAGATGATGTTCCAGACGGAAAAAATGGCTGGAACTACCGATCGCATCGTGCTGAAATTTTGGGATTACTCTGAACGTCGTGACGGGCAGCTCAAGGAATACAGTCGCGCGGAGGTCAATACTCGGATTAAGGCCGTTGCCGCTCGCTTGCAGCAGGTGGGCTCCATCGGTGATCGCGTGATGATCCTTGCTAATAACTCTCCAGAGTATTTATTTTCCATGCTAGGGGCCATGTACGCTGGAATGGTTCCCATTCCGCTTTATGATCCCAATGAGCCAGGTCACGCTGAACATCTTGCGGCCGTTATCGGCGATTCACAACCGTCTGCGGTACTAACTAATAAGGCATCTGCTCGCTCCGTGCGGGCATTCTTCGCTGATCGTCCAGGCCATGAGCGCCCCCGCATTCTACTCGTTGATGCTGTGCCCGATAGTTTGGCGGCCAGTTTTAGCAATCCGCTTACCTCCCCTGAGGCTGCGCGCATGCTTGCCACCCTACAAAAAGCTCCGGTCGATTTGCCCGCCTTTTTGCAATATACCTCGGGCTCTACACGCACTCCAGCTGGTGTTATGCTCACCAATCGCTCGATCCTGACCAATGTGTTGCAAATTTTTACCGCGGCTCAGCTTAAAACCCCTCTGACCTTAGTCTCTTGGTTGCCGTTGCACCATGATATGGGCATCATTCTGGCAACCTTTGTCACCATTCTAGGACTCGATTTTGAGTTAATGGCGCCGCGTGATTTCATTCAGCAGCCTTCACGTTGGGTCCAGCTCCTTGATAAACGGGAGTCGGGTACCCATATCTACACCGTTGTCCCCAACTTCGCTCTTGAATTGGCGGCCCGTTTTGCCAAGCCTGAAGCTGGACACGAGCTCGATCTTTCTACAGTTGATGGACTAATCGTGGGTTCGGAGCCAGTAACTGAGAAGGCAGTGGAAATCTTCCTTCAAACTTTCGAGGAATACGGACTGAAAAAGTCAGCGCTGCGCCCTTCATACGGACTGGCGGAAGCGTCGCTTTTGGTTACCACCCCGCAAACGGAAAGTCGACCACTGATTAGCCACTTTGATCGCGATAAGCTGGCTCAGGGTCTCGCCGAGATCGTGGAGCGCAGTGATCGGTCCGTCGCCTTCACGTCCAGTGGGCAGGCGGTGCGCCCGCAGTACCTCACGATTGTTGATCCTGAGACCCGTGCCGAGCTCGGAGATTCCCATATAGGTGAACTATGGTGCCATGGCGATAATATGGCTGCCGGCTATCTTGATCGCCCCGAAGAAACCATGGCGACCTTCCGCAATACCTTAGGTCAGCGCCTTGTTGAGGGATCTCGGGTTGTCGGGGCGCCTGATGATGATCGATGGATGGCTACTGGGGACCTCGCCACCATTATCAACGGCGAAGTCTATATCACCGGCCGACTCAAGGATCTCATCATCGTCGCAGGCAGGAATCACTATCCTCAAGATATTGAATATACCGTTGAGCATGCCAGCTCTCAGGTGCGCCCTACCGCAGTTGCCGCATTCGCCACTACAGGTGAGGATGTAGAAAAGCTCATTATTCTCGCCGAGCGAGATCTCGATGCCGATCCTGCGCATGACGCCCACGCTATTGCGGCTATTAGACAAGCTGTAACCGATGCTCATGGAGTAGTTCCGGCGGATATTCAGATCCTGAATCCAGATGAAATTGCGCGCTCGTCTGCCGGTAAGATTGCCCGCCGGGTGAATAAAAAGCGCTACGAGAATTCCTAAATCCTCCGCAGTTTCCTCAAGACCCCACGATGATGGGTAGTGATCGTGGGGTCTTGAGGTGTGAAACAGCTATTAAACAATATGCGATATAAAATAGAGCGATTGGGCGCTGTCCTAAGGTGGCGTCCCAGTGTGAGCGAAAAGACGAGACAAAGGGTAGATTTTGACTAATCAACATGGTGCTGACGGTACGATTAGTGAACCGATGAGCGTGGACAAACTCAGCGTTTGGTTGCGTGATTGGATTATGCGCACGACGGGGTTACCTGAAGAGGAGATCTCTGATACCCAATCGATGCAATCCTTCGGATTGTCCTCGCGCGATGTGGTCATTCTCTCCGGCGAGCTAGAAAATCTCCTCGATGTACCACTTGATGCAACCATCGCTTATGAATATCCCACGATCTCGGCCCTAGCACAGCGTCTGATCAATGGCCCCCGCACTGACGAGCGCCCCTCCTCTAAGTCCCGAACCACCGCCATTATCCAAGAGCCTGCCACTCACGATATTGCCATTGTGGGATTAGCAGGGCGTTACCCTGGGGCTGAGAATGCGCAGCGGATGTGGGATCTCTTCCTCGAAGGCCGCGACGGAATCGGTCCACTGCCGGTAGGCCGCTGGTCAGAGTACGCGGCTGATAAGCATACTACCGAGCTCATCGAGAATATCGATATGACTGGTGGCTACCTCGACGATATTGCCTCGTTTGACGCTGAGTTCTTCGGCCTATCCCCCCTGGAAGCCGCTAATGTTGATCCGCAGCAGCGCATCATCCTAGAGCTGACATGGGAGGCTCTGGAAAACGCTCATATCCCGCCGTCATCGCTCAAAGGCAGCCCAGTGGGCGTGTATATGGGCTCAACAAACAACGATTACGGCATGCTCATTGCTGCCGATCCTGCAGAGGCACACCCCTATGCGCTTACAGGAACCTCGAGTTCGATCATTCCGAACCGCGTATCTTTTGCCTTCGATTTCCGCGGACCTTCTATTAGTACTGATACTGCTTGCTCCTCGTCCTTAGTAGCTATCCATCAGGCTGTGCGCGATCTCCGTGAGGGAGCCTGTGATATGGCGATTGCCGGTGGTGTTAATATTCTGGCGGCGCCTTTTGCCTCTACCGCCTTTGGGCAGCTCGGGGTATTTAGCCCAACAGGCAAGATTCACGCCTTCTCTGATGATGCCGATGGCCTAGTGCGTGCCGATGGCGCTGGCGTTGTGGTGCTCAAGCGAGTAGCCGATGCAATCAAAGATCGTGACAAAATCGTTGCCGTGATTAAGGGCTCCGCCGTGAATTCGGATGGACACTCCAATGGTTTGACCGCCCCCAATCCCGATGCTCAGATAGATGTCTTAGAACGCGCCTATGCTGATGCTGGGATTGATCCCCGGGAGGTGGACTATATTGAAGCCCACGGGACGGGCACGATCTTAGGTGATCCCATTGAAGCCACCGCTATTGGCACCGTTTTAGGTTCTGGGCGCGATCCGCATAACCCGACCCTTTTGGGGTCTGCCAAAACCAATTTTGGACATACCGAAGCCGCTGCGGGCGCTGCCGGTGTGATCAAGGTGGCGCTGGCAATGGAGCATGATATCCTGCCGCCGTCGCTGAATTTTTCTGCCCCGAACCGCTACGTTGACTTCGAGCGGGAACATCTCGAAGTGGTAGAAGACCCTCGCGAATGGCCTGAGTATTCAGGCCGTAAACTCGCTGGTATTTCCGGCTTCGGCTTTGGCGGAACCAATGCTCATATCGTGGTCTCGTCCTTTGAGGCGAGCGATTATCAACTCAGTGAGAGTCCGCGGGAACCAGAACTCCTTGGCGCCCCAGCGCTACTGCCGGTGTCGGGTTTATTACCGTCGCGGCGTCGGCAAGCGGCAGCCTCGGTTAGGGACTATCTGCAACAGCATCCCAAAACCGATCTCATAAAGTTCGCACGCTCCCTAGCAGGTCGCAATCATGGTCGCTCCCGCGCCGTGGTGAGCGCTCGTACATATGATGAGGCGATCAAGCGGCTGGGTGTGGTTGCTGACGGCAAGATCACCCAGCATGTGTGTGCTCAAGATGCCCCCGATACCCAGGGTCCCGTTTTCATCTACTCGGGCTTTGGGTCCCAGCACCGCAAGATGGCCAAAGACCTAATGGCAATCGCACCTTCATTTAAAGCGCGCTTAGCGGAATTAGACGAGGTGGTGCGTTTTGAATCAGGCTGGTCGATCCTCGATATTGTCGCCGACGATTCCCAAACCTACGATACCGAAACCGCCCAGGTTGCGATTACGGCCATCCAGATCGCTCTCACCGACTATCTGAGCGCACTCGGTGCCCGCCCGCGCGCTGTGGTGGGGATGTCGATGGGTGAAATCGCTGCCGCCTATGCCTGTGGCGGCTTGAGCGCTAACGATGCCATGCTCATTGCCTGCCATCGTTCGCGGCTCATGGGTGAAGGGGAAAAATCCCTCAGCGAAGAAGACTATGGCGCAATGGCAGTTGTTGATTATAGTGCTGAGGAGATTGCGCAGCTTGGCGCTGAGCATCCTGAGTTCGCGGCAATTGAGCCGGCCGTCTACGCCGCTCCCGGCATGAATACTATTGGCGGGCCGCGAGATGCCGTTATCAAGCTGGTAGATTTGCGCCAAGAGGAAGGGAAATTCGCCCGATTACTCAACGTTAATGCTGCAGGTCACACCAGCGCCGTCGATCCTATCCTGGGGGAACTGGCTGCGGAAATATCAGCGATTAATCCTCGTCCACTCACAATTCCCCTTTTCAGTTCTGTGGAACGCGGAGAGGTCTTTGAAGCAGGTCAGATCGTCCACGACGCTGATTATTTCGTGCGCTGCACTCGGCAACCGGTGTATTTCCAAGCAGCGTGCGAGCAGGCTTTTGCCCACGGACATCGCATGCTGGTTGAGATTTCCCCGCACCCAGTTTCGGCTATCCCACTGATGAATACTGCCTTTAATGTGAATAAGCCAGATGCACAGCTTTTGTTCTGCTTGAAGCGCAAGGAAGATCCAGCGCTCACGCTCAGCGATCTTCTGGCTAAACTGTACGCAGCCGGTGCGCCAATCGATTTCCGTGCGCTGTACGGGGATGGCCCGCTGATACCAGCTCCGGGCATGCCGTGGAAGAAACAACGGTATTGGACCACTGCTCGCCCTGCCTCCTCTGCTGGGGGAAGTTTATTAGGCGAGATGGTTTGCCTCCCTGGAAACCAGTACGCTTATCGAGTACAAGCGGATGCAGTAGCGTCGCCGACTATGGTCATCGACGCAGTGATCTCAGAACTGGCACCCCAGTCAGTGATGACTGCGGCGAGTGAAAAGAAAACACTGCCGCCCTCCGGTGAACTCACCGTGGTTGCCGCCCGTACCTTGGGTGGACTGGCGATCACTCTATATGAAGTCGCTGGTGACTCTCTGACGGTCTTAGCGGAAGCCTTTGCTGCGGAGCAGGGAGAAACAGCACACCTTGATGGCCCCGCCTTGGCTGCGTCCTCGGGGGAGAGTCTGCCTGAAATGGCCCATGCTGATCTCCGCTGGGACCCTACAAGTGGCGAGACCGTTGAAGATCGCATGCGCGTTATTGTCAGTGAAGCAATGGGCTACGATGTGGAAGATTTGCCCAAAGAATTACCGCTGATAGACTTGGGCCTCGATTCACTGATGGGCATGCGGATTAAAAATCGCATTGAATATGATTTTAATATACCCGAGCTGCAGGTCCAGGCGCTCCGCGATGCCTCCGTTGCTGATGCGGTGGCCTTGGTCGAAGAATTAGTCAGTGGACGCGAAAGAGAATCTGCCCCCGTACAGGTCAACCCTGAACCACAAGGTGGCGACCGCGGCGTAGGCGTAGCCCCGCGTGATGCGTCCGAGCGTCTCGTCTTCGCCACGTGGGCGAGTGTTGTCGGTCAAGCTGCAACGGGTGTGACCAATGCGTTGCCAACAATTACTTCTGAGCAAGCTAATCAGATCGCAGAGCGGTTGAGAGAACGATCTGGGGCAAAGATGAGCGCTGCCGATATACTGGCGGCGGATAATCTTGAAACCATTGCCAATATGGTGCGCGATAGCTTTGAAACGGACGTCGAGGGCAATATCCGAGTATTGCGGGCGCGACCTGAAGGTTCGCTCAAGCCCGCTGTCTTTATGTTCCACCCAGCGGGTGGCTCATCAGTGGTTTATCAACCTCTAATGCGCCGCCTGCCTGAGGATATTCCCGTGTACGGAGTAGAGCGACTTGAAGGGTCCTTGGAGGAGCGCGCCGCTGCCTACCTTGATGAGATTAAGCGGTACTCCGATGGTCTGCCCATTATCCTCGGTGGTTGGAGCTTCGGTGGCGCGATAGCTTATGAGGTTGCACACCAGCTGGAGGGAAGCGATATAGAGATCGCAACGATCGCCCTTTTAGATACAGTGCAGCCAGCACATCCAGTTCCGGACAACAAAGAAGAGACCAAGAAGCGTTGGCAGCGCTACCAAGCATTTGCCAAGAAGACCTATGGCTTGGACTTCCCCGTGCCTTTTGACCTTTTAGAGAGCGCTGGTGAAGATGCCCTCCTTGCTATGATGGCGGAATTCTTGAGCACTACTGATGCCTCTGAGCATGGACTATCTGCGGGAGTCTTGGAGCACCAGCGGGCTTCCTTTGTTGATAATCGCATTCTGGACAAGCTTGATATGACCAGATGGGCTGATGTTGAGGTGCCGGTGATTCTCTTCCGCGCAGAGCGGATGCACGAGGGAGCTATTGAATTAGAGCCAGCGTATAAAGATATTGCCTATGATGGCGGCTGGTCAGCAATTGTAAACGATCTAGAAATCGTGCAATTGCAGGGAGATCACCTAGCGGTTGTTGATGAACCCGAGATTGCTAAAGTTGGATTAGCGCTATCGCAACGGATTGCGCATATCTCCCAGAGCTAGCCACAATGTAAACGAGGAACGGATGAGTCTGGACACCACCGCGGGAAAACTCGCAGACCTGAAAGAGCGCCTAGCCCAAGCCCAAGATCCTGGCAGTGAGCGGGCACGATTAAAGCGTGATGAGGCGCACCGAACAACGCCCAGGCAGCGCATTAATCGGTTGCTCGACGAGGGCTCATTCGTAGAAATCGGTGCGCTCGGTCGCACCCCAGATGATAACGATGCCATCTACTCTGATGGCGTCGTCACTGGATATGGCCGCATTGATGGGCGCCCCGTGGCAGTGTACGCCCACGATAAAACCGTATACGGAGGCTCGGTAGGCGTAACATTTGGCCGCAAAGTCTGCGAGGTTATGGATATGGCCATCAAAATTGGCTGCCCAGTTATCGGTATTCAGGATTCTGGTGGCGCTCGTATTCAAGATGCGGTGACCTCTTTGGCTATGTACTCCGAGATTGCGCGCCGGCAATTGCCGCTGTCAGGGCGCAGCCCGCAGATCTCGATCATGATGGGTAAATCCGCCGGTGGAGCGGTCTATGCACCGGTGACCACGGATTTTGTGATCGCCGTCGATGGGGAAGCCGAAATGTATGTCACCGGCCCCGCAGTGATCAAGGAGGTCACGGGAGAAGTGATTACCTCTGCTGAATTGGGAAGTGCCAGGCAGCAGGAGTTAAACGGTAATGTCTCCTATGTGGCCATCGATGAGGAAGATGCCTTTGGTTATGTGCACGATCTTCTTGAACGCTTGCCGCTGACCACCCATGACCCGGCGCCGATATTCCAGGCCCCCCAGGATGCAGATATTAGCGAGGATATTCGGCTTGACTCCTTTATTCCCGACGATGTCAATGCTGGCTATGATATGCACGATTTGCTGACCCAGCTTTTCGACGACGATAACATTCAGGAAATTCAGCCTAATTTCGCCCCAAATCTCATTACTGCTTTTGCCCGCGTGGATGGACGTTCTGTAGGTGTGATTGCCAATCAGCCGCTCGAATTTGCCGGCTGTATTGATGCTGATGCTGCCGATAAGGGTGCACGATTTATCCGCATCTGCGATGCCTATAATATTCCGTTGGTCTTTGTGGTGGATACTCCAGGCTATCTACCTGGCGTAGAGCAGGAGGAGGTGGGTCTGATTCACCGTGGCGCAAAGCTCGCTTTTGCGCTCGTGGAGGCAACTGTTCCTAAAGTTACGCTTATTGTGCGCAAAGCCTACGGCGGAGCTTATGCGGTTATGGGTTCTAAGAATCTCACCGGCGATATTAATCTCGCCTGGCCAACTGCCCAAATTGCGGTGATGGGGGCTGCTGCTGCAGTTGTGATGATCCAAGGTAAACAGCTTGATGCCATTAGTGATCAGTCTCAACGACAGTATATGAAGCAAGTTTTCATGGACTTTTATAATGAGAATATGACCAGTCCTTATGTGGCTGCAGAGCGCGGCTATATCGATGCTCTGATAGAGCCGCGCCATTCTCGCCTCGCCATCAGAAAAGCCCTGCGACAATTAGAAACCAAGCGCGAATTCGATTTGCCAAAGAAGCACACTATCGCGCCTATGTAGGAGGAGTGGCCTAGCTCAGCATCGGTGCCACGGATTCTACTTGAGCGCGAATCTCTTGGGCTTCGTGCTCACCAGAAATATCTTCGGCGCGCGCTTCGGCCTCGCAGCGCTGCTGATAGGAGTCAATTTCGTGTTGTTTACGTTCCTCATCCCAGCCGAGGTAGACCGCAGCTAAATCGGCGATTTCAGGGACTGCGGCAAGACCGCGATCCTTCTTCTCATGGTTGAGGCGGGTGCGCAAAACCATAATATCTTCTAGGTGCAGCGCACCTTCATGTGTGCACGCGAAGGCGATCTCCGCGCGTAAATATTCCGGTGCTGCGCCGAGCTCGTGGCCTAAGGTTTCTTCTTCTTTGATGGATTCGAGCAGGGTAAAGATATCGGAGCCGTAGCGGTCGAGAAGATCCTCGATATGGTCCACGCTGAGCTGGTATTCCGCCGCTAATTCTTCGCGGCGGTTCCACAGCGCATGATAGCCATCTGCGCCAATCAGGGGAGTGAGCTGAGTGCGGGAGGGCATCTGCTTAGCCTTATTGGTGCCGAGGGCAAAATCGACGGCATCTTCTGCCATGACGCGGTAAGTTGTCAGTTTGCCGCCAGCGATAACGGTGAGGCCAGGGGCAGCCTCGGTGACGGTATGCTCCCTCGAGATCTTTGTGGACTTGGTCTTATCCCCATCGGCGGTACCTGGTTGCAAAAGGGGCCTCAGACCTGCCCACGTTCCAATAATATCGTCGTGGGTGAGATCGGATGTGAGCACCGCATTGGCGTGATCGAGGATATAGTCAATATCCTCTTTATTGGCCACGGGGTTGACAAAATCTTCGTGGTATTTGGTATCGGTGGTTCCAATAACCCAGTAGCGCTTCCACGGAATAATAAACAGTACTGATTTTTCCGTGCGCAAGAAAAGACCTGTCTTTCCTTTGATACGGTCTTTTGGAATCACGATATGGATCCCCTTAGAGGCGAGGACTTTCAGACCGCCGCTGGTATCGGCAAGGGCTTGGGTTTGCTCTGTCCACACACCAGTGGCATTGATAATATTCTTGGCCTTAATGGTGTATTCTTTCCCAGTCTCGAGGTCGCGTACGACAGCGCCCGTGACCCGAGAACCTTCTTTTTCCAGATTGACAACCTGGGTGCGGTTAGCGGTATAGGCCCCGTAGCGAGCTGCGGTACGAATGAGGGTGATCACGAGGCGGGCGTCATCGACACGCGCATCATAGAAGCGAATGGCTCCGGTAATCTGATCTTCTTTGATATCGGGGAAGAGTGAGAGCGCACCAGACTTGGAATAATGCTTTTGGATAGGTACGGAGCCTTTGTGGGCGATTTGAGCCATGGCATCATAAAGGCCGACGCCGATGGCGGAATAGGAACGCTCAATGACTGGCATTTTGAGTGGCCACAAAAACGGTTGCGCTTTGACAAGGTGTGGCGCCAGGCTGCTGAGCAGGAGTCCGCGTTCGCGTAGAGCCTCGGCGACGAGGAGAAAGTCGAAGTTATAGAGATAGCGTAGTCCGCCGTGGACTAGTTTCGACGAGCGCGATGACGTGCCCTGGGCAAAATCTTGGGCCTCGACAATGCCGACTTTCAGCCCGCGGGTAGCGGCGTCGAGGGCAATGCCGGCGCCGGTGATACCGCCGCCGATGACGAGGATATCGAGTTCGTTGTTAGACATGGCGCGCAGCGAGGCGTCGCGATTGAGAGTGGTGCTCATGAGGTCTCCTTAGTTTGGGTTGTGACCTTAATTATGGCTGAGAAAAACCCAAAATGGGAGATGTTGCACTGAAGTTGCACATATGTGCATGGCATAATGGGAGCCATGAACGAAAGGCTTGACCTCGCGCACAAAGCCGCCGAAATGTACTATCTCAACAACCACACCATGGCCGCCATCGCCCAAAACCTTGGCGTCTCTCGTTCGACTGTATCCAGGCTCATCACCTACGCCCGCGAATCAGGAATCGTCACGATCAGCATTGATTCTCCTATTAAAACCGACATGGTCGAAGCCCTGGAAAAAACCTTTGATATCAAGGCCACGTGCGTGCCCCTGCGTCGCTCACTCAGTCCAGTTGCTAGATTGACCGCGGTAGCCCAGGTGGCCGCCAATAAACTCGCTCACGTGGTCGAGCACGGTGATATCATCGGAATCGCCTGGGGAAATACCACCTATGAGGTCTTAAGAAATATGGCACCCACTCCGCGCGATGATATCACTGTGGTCCAACTCAATGGTGCCACTTCACTAAGACGCCAAAGCTACCTCAACGCCGATACCGTACTTTCACGCGCCGGGGACGTCTTTAATGCCGAAGTAGTGCCACTGCCCGTGCCAGCCTTTTTTGATTATGAAGCCACCAAGGAAGCGATGTGGCGGGAGCGAGCCGTATTATCGGTGATCGATCTGATTAAAAACGCCGACCTCGCTGTCTTTGGTATCGGCGCTTTTAATGCCACCCTGCCCTCGCTCGTATATTCCGGGGATTACCTCGAAGAGTCGGATATCACTTCCCTAACCGCTGATGGAATCGTGGGAGATATTTGTACCGTTTTTATCCGCGAGGATGGTAGCTACCGCGATATTGCAGTCAATCGGCGCGCCTCGGGGCCTACACCGGATGACCTCAAAAGAGTAAAGAGGCGCTTGTGTATTGTTGCTGAGCCTAAGAAAGCCCCTGCGCTTTTAGGTGCCTTACGCGCAGGAGTCATCACCGATCTTATTGTCGACGAAGCCACGGCGCGAGCGGTGCTCGAGCGCGGTGGTACTAGAGCGCGGTAGTGATTTCTCGGTACAGCGCGATAGCCGGCTCAGGGTTGACATCGCCAGTAAAAAAGACCGCCGACGTAGCCAGTAGATGCAGTTCCTTAGAAATCTTGCCCCATCTAATCTCCACCCCATAACGCTGAGCCAGAAATTCCATGGCGAGCCTTAAAGCACGCCCGTTGCCTTCGCGGAACGGATGGGCATAGTCGAGGTGAGCATGAATCGTGGCAAGCTGGTGAACTTTATCATCAAAGCTCAGGCCCTCCCAGCTGTAGGAGGAGGCGAAGGTATCAATATAATCCAGATAGCGCGGGATACTCTCATAACTGAGAAATAGGGTGGGATTATTGGGATTCCAGCTATTATTCTTCATAATATTGACATCGCGCAGCGTACCTGCCCAAGAAAAGCTATCCCGAAAAAGCTCATAATGCACAGCCATAAGCAGTTTGCTCGGACTTAGCTCATGAGGAGGTTGGTGATAGAGTTGCACAGCACGCGCGGCGGTGCAGGCTCTCGTCCACGCCGTGAGAGTATCCAGATCTGTAATACCTGGAAGATTAACGAGGGTCTCAGTGCCTGGATAAAAATAGCCATCCCATTTATCCTGTTCAAGCTTAGACATGCTCAAACCTCGAAGCGATCTCTTGCAGCGCCATCTCGAGAGTGATCTCACCATTGAGTAGGCGCAGGAGCAGATCAACCTGCTCCGCATCTGGTTGGTGGCCTTCGATAATACTGCTTGCTATACGGTTGTCGGCATATGCGCGCTTACTGGGATCCAGCGGCGCTGAGTCGAGAGTGTACATCTGTGCCTCCTTAGGGGTGTGGGGTTGATCCTAGCGGTAAAAACACACCCTAGGAGGCAATGATGTGATAATTGATCCCCTATGAGGGGGTAACGGTGAAACTGTCGCGAGCCCGTTGCGCCCGTAAATTATTGTCCTGGCACTCTAATAAAATACGTTCCAAGGCTCGAGGGATCCCAGCGCGTATATAAGCATCTACCTGCGCATGAGCATGAGGCTGCTCGGGGTAAAGGCCTCGGATGATCACAGTGGCAATCTCGATGGGATTTAACTCCCATATAGTGGTGAGAGCGGCAAAAAATCTCTCCGTATGGTCAACCCCTGAAAGCGGCTGGTTATACGCATCCACGAGCGCCCGAACCTCGTCATTGGAGAATTCTCGAGGATTCACCAGCATTGCAAATAGTTCATCCTTGGTCTTTAACGAAGGCACCGATTTTTCCGCACGCAAGAAATGAGCGCGCCCAGTAAGCGTATTATCACGCTCTAGCTGCGCTGCCCTCAATTCCGCGGTGTCTTCCCCCAGAGCAGTCAGAGCGGTAATGATATCCCACTCCAATTTATTGCCAAGCGTCAGTGGGCCAGTCAAGATTGCGCTCAGCTCCGCGGCGCGCTCGTGTCCTGCCAGTGGAGCAGCCTGTACGAAGGCCTGTAGGAGCACCCGCTGGGCATCGCTGCCGTCGCGGGCGCGATCTGCCTGCGCTTTAAGTCCTGTAGCTAAGGCTATGCGTAGATCCTCATCATCATCTAGATAATGGCGAGCCGCAAAGAGGGCATGGGCGAAGATCTGGCGCATCAGAGCAGGATTCTCCTCCGCGGCAGCGTGAGCGAGAGCAATCTTGATAAAGATCCTCGGATCCAAGAGCGCATCACGGGTCATATTCCACAGCGATGTCCAGATTACGGCGCGCGTGATTTCATCGGAGATAGTGGAGAGAGCTTGTGCGATCGTGTTTACAGAACGCTGGTCAAAGGTGACCTTCGCATAGCTATGATCGCCGTCGTTAATCAGAATGAGATCTGGAGTCTCCAGGCCCACAGCCACGTCTATGGGAGTGAGGCCACCAGAGCGTTGATCGACAATGACGTCGAATGATTTCGTCCGTTCAATCGCCTGTTCGCGCAGCTTAAATAGCGACACCGTCAGGCGGTGTGGGCGAGTGACGTCGGTTCCCTGCTGCTCAATAGCCAAGGAAGTGATGAGGCCCTGATTAGTCTCGAGAACAGGGGAGAGGGTATCGGGGCCAGCACTATGGAGCCACCGTTGGGCCCAGTCGGACAGATCGCGGTCGGAGTGCCGGCCGAGTATAACGATAAGGTCATCGAAGGTGGCGGTACCGAAGGCATACGTGTGGAAATAATCCCTCGCTGCTGCATAGAAATTGTCGCGGCCCACGTAGTGGACAAGCTGCTTGAGTACCGCAGCGCCCTTAGCGTAGGTGATACCATCAAAATTCTGGCGGGCGGCATCTACGTCGGGGATCGTCGCCTTGATCGGGTGTGTGGTGGGAAGTTGATCTTGGGCATAGGCCCAATTCTTCCGCTGCCCCGCAAAATTAGCCCACGCGCTGGTATATGCGGTGGCTGAGACTGAAGCATCAGCCCCCATAAATTCCGCGAAAGATTCCTTCAGCCAGAGATCATCCCACCAGCGTGGGGTTACCAGATCACCGAACCACATATGGCTCATTTCGTGCAGGATGGTATTCGTGCGCGCAGCATGCTCCGCATAAGTCGCTGGATCGCGGAAAATATAGGCCTCGGTGAACGTGACCAACCCCGGATTTTCCATCGCACCCAAATTATATTCCGGTACGAAGATGGAATCGTATTTCCCCCAGGGGTACGGGTAGCCAAAGTGTGCATCAAAGAAATCAAGACCTTGAGAGGTAATGGTGAGGATTTCATCATCGACGAATTCAGCCATGGAGGTACGCGCCCACACACCTAGTTCCACCTGTTGGCCCGTAGGTGAAGTCCACGTTCTATGGCGGGAGATATACTCGCCCGCCGCAAAAGCAGTGAGATACGTAGACAACAGAGGAGTTTCATCGAAATCGTGGCGCTGGCCGTTCCTGCTGATCTCAGGCTGGTTACTAAGCGCCACCCACCCCTGCGGTACCGTCAGCGAAGTGTGAAAATGGGCTTTGAGATCAGGTTGATCAAAGCACGGAAAGATCCGGCGAGCATCAGAAGGCTCCAAATGCGAGTACAAATAGCTGCGATTATCTGCGGGATCAGTAAAACGGTGCAACCCTTGGCCGGTACGAGAATATGACGAATTAGCTGCAATGCTTAAAACAATATCCTGATCTGCTGGAACCGTGAGCGTGATCCGCGCGCCGTCGAAATGAAAAGGCACGGAGTCGCCGTCGACTAAAACGCGTTCCACAGAGTGTCCTACATAATCCAGGAAAATGGCACCGCTCTGCGAGCGCATGGCAATATCGACCTGTACTGGAAAGGTGGCTTCGCTCTGGGCGCCTTCGACGTTGAGGTGAAGTCGGTAGCTATCAATATGGAGATCATTGCTGCGGGATTCAGCGTCTGTAAAACTCAAATTTGCGGTGCTCATAGTGGTCAGTTCAGCACATCACTACGATTGAGTACAAGTTAACCCGTGGCGTTTTGAGCCCGGAGCTCGCATGAGTGAGTTCACTGAGAGGCAGCGGATGATCATGGGGCGCAGTAAAGGTTAAAGTCCGGTCTCTTTTGGAGAGAGATAGAACCTTGATGTTCAGCATTCTGCAATTGAAACTGGGTTAGTAGCATGGGGGAATGGGCCTGGAAATGATTCTCGCAATTCTTAGTGAGTACGACGTCGAGGACTTTGATCCAATTTGAGGGAAACCAATTAGTCAGTTAGCACAACTGGCAAAGTCTCCAACAACGACTCAAAGGGCTTAGCTTCGATGAACTATCGGGACCAAACTCTGGAGAGTCCTAACCAGCTAAGGCTAAACCAGACTTCTATTTCTCCACACAGAGTTACAGGGTGGTGCGCTATCAGGAACTCGAGCCATCGCTACCATCAAACCAGGTAGCACGACAAAATAAAATAAATACCGCTGATTACTCTTTGTCCCTCATGCCGGTCACCCAGCGGATGTTGCATTGGCACGGCGCTTCTTCGTACTTCAACTCGATGTTCCTATAAACTGTAGTTAATTATGACTCCGTGGTCTGGTGGGGTGAGTCTACTGGACGGTCTCGAACCTGGGAGCTACCTCAGCGCCCACCACCATATCGCCACGATGGCGCGCAGCCACTCTGGTCAAAAGTGTTTTTTGAGCTATTGTCACAGCACCTGACAGAACTATCCCATTATTCAAGTTCATCCTCTAGCACGTTTGACACTCAATTCATTGGTTCACTGCATCAGTTCCCGTTGCCGTTGTTGTTATCGAATCGGTCGGCCTCGCCTAGCAACTAAAATTAAACTGATTCCCACTACTTGGACTGAGAAATCAACTTCCGATTGAGCTCTACAACAAAACCGGACTACTTTCAGATTGGTTTGTTAGGACAAATTAGCTCTACTTCTCCACTGAGACTGTGTTGGATGGGGAAAGCAGATTGTTTTTATCCCTGTTTGGAGTATGAGAGTTGGGGCATATTCGATAAGCTGTCGTCCGAGAGCTCAAATATACTTGTGTGGAGGGAGAGTCATTGCGGATCCGTGGCAGTGGACTGATCCATAGCTTGGTCACGGATGGTGGTTTTGGCGCCTTCGACGAGACGTGGAGCTTGAGGCAGTTGCTTTCTTTCGTTTCTTTACTCGCTGGGCAGCCGATGGTCTTTGATGCCCCGAACCATCAGCCATTAAGTCTAGATAGCGGCAGTATCTGGTTGGGAGTCGCTCTCAGGTAGCGGGTGACTTTGCGCAGCTTACTATCCATCCTTTAGTGGAATCTGAGGTATAGGTTAATATCCTAGACGCTGGCGCACAATTTCAAGAACCGGTAAAGCTTTCTCCCAAGTATACACCGTATGTTCTCCGACTACGGATATCTTTGGCCTAGACTACAGTCTCGATTTTACTCAAAGCTCGCCGAATGACCTTTTGAAATGTAATGCTAGCTCCATATATCTTGAGCTCTGTTTGCTTTGGTATATCAGGGTGTAAGATCCTCAGAGTACATTCTGCTTGACTTTGATTTGGTTTTCCGAATGTCACAGATCTCAGGAGAGACACCTCGTAATTAGTCATGAATTCCATGGTATTAGTTTGGCGTGGGGGTTGGGCTCAAGGGGTCAGCCAACCAGTAGGATTGAAATTTCTATAGAACTGGCCTAGGGAGACGCCACGTCACCATGTTTCCGTGAGCGATTCCTGCTCCTTGAAGTTGCGCCAAAAATTAGTATGGTAACGCTGGTAGTTCAATGTTTGGCGGGAGGTAACTTTAATATTTTAAAAACACATTTTTCACAGGATGGGCTGGTCATCTTTGTGATTTAGGATGGATTTTTCTCAGCTCCGCGAACTGTCATACGTAGCCTCAACCCGTTGGTACTGCCCATGGCTCTGGCTTTTCTAGAATACTTTTTACAGCCTCACTTGATGTTAAAATGTAGACACCTTGTCGAAGTTGCCTAGATGGCAAGAGGAAAGCGATTCGGGACAGAGAACCCAAACTAGGGCTTCATCTGTTCTATAACCCAATGACGTCGTTATTGCTCTAGTAGATGGCTCACAGGCTTAGCGCCCTTCGACTCTTCGGAGTGGTTTGGCTAATCTACTTTATAAATTTTCTAGGCAATTTAATACAGTTTCATCGAACTTTGATGGATCGTCAACGAAAAGATTGCCGGAATCGCAGGATAGATATCTACCTTGCGATAAGTGCTCCACGATTCGTCAGTTCGCACAGGTAGCCTCTGGAGGAAGGATGAGATTCTTGTTGCAGTGCGCAATCAAGGTCGCTAGTGACGCAGAAACTACTCAAACAACAACCTTCACCTCACTCTTTTAGATTGTAAACGTGTAGTAGCTGGAATTTAGGAATGCAGCTCAGATACGTCGAGACCTTAACTGTTCGCTAATCCTATGCCAGGTGATTATTTAGCAGCCATGGCTGCGGTAGTTCCAGATTTGCGCTTTTTATAGAGCGCATGTTTGTTTGGGCTACATTTGGCGGCAGCCCTAAGGATGTTTGTGTAGTCTTAGTCGCTAGTTGCACTGTAAGCAACGTCAAGAGGGATAACTTGCTACTTTGATTCAATGGCTGAATGGCGCTCATTTTATATCTGTTACCGTGAGAAATTCGGAGCCAAGCCGGGCCTAATCAAACCGTAGCCAAAAGCTGCGTGGATCTCCTGAGCCTCTCAGACGGATACAGCGCAAGAGGTTTCATACGGTCCATCACTGACGTTGGGGCTTAATTTTTGCTCGGTTATCCTAGTATATCCAGACGGTTCGAAGCTTATGGGCGAGTATTTGCCGAGGGTAGTTGAGTGTGGAGCTTTTTACCATGAGACCTAAAGTGAATAATCGCACAGTTGAAACCTGACGATAGCTTATAGGTCTACTTAGCCAGAACCTCTGACACCGGCAACCACCCTCCTATCTGAGACAGAGGTAAACCCCTTTTGGCTTAATACGCGTCGGGCGCGCCAGCTGTAAGATGACTGTAATTTGAGAAATAACTGTTATTACGCAGCCAAGACTGGATATTTTGCGGTGGCGAATGATTCGAGTGTTTAGACTCAGTGCGGGGCCGGGCCCTTGGGTGAACCTCCTGGATTTTACGCTCGGATGTGATGAAATGAGCTATTACCATCCAAGATGGATAGGAACGTGTCAACTGAACTAGCGTATTTTCGGCGCCCATCTCGTTCACTTCTGCAAGATGGTAGGAGCTTAACTGGATGCAGGATGGAGTGTGTGAAGAGAACTTCACCGATAGTAGAGATGCTAAGGATTGATTCGCAAGGTGGCATCCCAGACAATGTTGACTAACCAAATTCGGTCTCGGGATGCCACACCGTTAAGCTCTTTTGCGAAGCTGAGTACGAAACACGACTATGTGGTGACAGCTTCAACCGAAAAAATTGATCAATCCGTATCCGCTCCGCCATGAAACTGTGTTAAGTTAGTGCTAGGAAAATAAATTTAAATAAATGTGGGATTTAATGTAATTGCGAATTTGTGAATATGCGATTCGGCAATTGAGCCCCACGCTATATTTGGGAGTCAAGATGACAAGTAAACAGGAACGCAAGATACACAAGATTTTTATAGCTTCACCAGGGGACGTCCATGAGTATCGAAAAATTGTAGAGGATACGGTCAAAACCTACGATGCTTCTTTGGGGCGTAACGGCTGTGATTTGGGTTTTGAAATTGCGTTTCAGGAACAGATCAGTGGGGCTGTAGGCAGGCCACAAGGACACATGAATGGTCTTCTCGGAAAAACCAACTTTTCTATCGTTTTATTCGGAAATAGATGGGGTTCGAATCCAGTTAGCGGATTCTATACCTCTGGAACAGAGGAGGAATTATTCGAATCCTTTATCTCTCTCAAGCCACACGGTGAACGTGAAGATGTGTGGGTATGCTTCATAGAACATCACGAAGATTCCAATGCTAAAAACCCATCGACCCCCGGTGAGAATGTCGAGCCGGAAATTGAACAGCTCCGTCGCAAATTTCGAGATACCCGTACATGCTTTTATGAAACGGTAGACAGCAGAGATCATTTTAGGCGCAGAGTGCAGCTATTGCTCGAAAGTTGGAAGCAGAAACTAGGAGATAACCAAGAGTCTTTCACGCGAGAAGATATTCTAGGGAGTGGTTTAACTACGAGTACTGGGATTGACATTTTAGGGTTGTACAGAAGCTACTATTACGCACAAAGTTGTAGAAAAACAGGCAAATACGAAGAGGCCATTGAAAGTTATGAGAAGTCCTTCGATGGCGGACTACTCGAGGCGGGAATAGAATTAGCCAATTATCTTATCGAACTGAATAAAGTAGAGAAGGCTAGTAAATTAGCAGAAGAAATATATGCTGAGATAAAAGACGGCTCACCCAATGGCTACAGCTTTCAACAGCGAATTGATGCGCAAGAAACAGTTGCAACGCTGCAGCGGAGGCTAGGGAGATTCAGTACGGCCATTGCTGAGTTTAGACACATTAAAGCAATCTACAAGGAAATCGGTATAGATAACTCTCTACAGATGGCTAAGGTTTGCGACAAACTAGGTTTATGTCTAATGGATGCTGCTCCAGCCGATCCAGATATGTGGGAGGGCTACTTGAAGACAGCGGGAGAAGTTTTCGAAGAGGCGCATAAAATAAGGGATGAGAGGGGCGATAGTGAAGGTCAACTCTTATCGAAAGTTAATATCGCGCGACTGCAAACCTCTTACTTCAGATTTTATAAGTCACAATCCGATTACCAGCAGGCTAAAGAACGGTCAGCTCTTGCCGAGAAAAGTCTAATCGAAAGCAAGGATGAAGCAGAACGTTTCAATCACCTTAAATACTTACCACGAATATATTCGCATCTCGCAAAAGTCCTATTTGAGAGGGCGAAAATCGAGGAGGATGAATTCCAAAAACGGGTTCTTTTGATTCGAGCCAGAAAGCAAGCAGAGCTTTGCTGCGAAAAAAATATCGAAAGCGAACATACTTACGGCTCGGCAATTGCTTGGGGGCAATTGGCCCAAATTCATTCTGAGCTCGGAGAGTGGGAGAATGCAAGAGCCAGTCTGGAAGAATGCGAAAATAACAATGCTCATATGGGGCAGGGTTTACCTGCCCACCTCCTAGATCTCGATCGGCAATGCGAAGAACGCTTGCCTAGTTCTGAGTAGGGCCACTCAAGCGATGAAAGAGGGAACCTCAACCTCAGGATGGAAAGAGCTTCAACGGATGAAGCTCCCTAACGAGATGCATAATGTTTTGAGAAAATATCTCGGCAGCTCAAAACAACCGTTCTTAATTTACGGAAGTCGTGCTCGTGGCGACTATCTATTGGATTCGGATCTTGATGTTCTAGTACTTTCTCAAAAAGATCGTAGCGCAATATCTGAAAATAATGTCAATATAAGTTTTTACACCGCGGAGGTGTTGCTTTCTGAAGTTAGCTCACTATTTTGCTCCCACCTTAAACATGATGGGATAGTTATCCGTGACCCGGATGGTGCTCTTGGGAGTGTTCTTAACTTATTGCAACGGTGCGATGCTGACCTGCTGCTCTCCCGAATTAGAAGATTTTCGTTCGTTTTCAGTTGTCTAGAAAACGATCTCCCCGAACATCTTCAGTCCCTCAATCGGACGGCCCGATATTTTCTGCGTAGCGCCCTGTACGCTCAAGCGATCATCGATGGCAATGAATGCTATTCGGTACGAGAGCTAGCCGATTTTTATGATAAACCAGAATTGAAGAATCTCCTCTCTTCGGAAACAGGAAAAAATGCTTCCAAAGAAATACTTCTTGAATATGTTAGGATGTTGCAAGAGTACATTACAGAATTCCCCGCAAATGAGGATGGGTCTTTAAACGCATTCATTATAAATAATTTCGGTTCATTGGCTGAAGAATATGATGTCGCGCTATTCGCTATAACGAACTCGATTGACCGAAAAGATTATGCAGGAGTAAGAAAAATAATATTGTGAGGGTTAGATGAATAAAAATGTTGCTTTCATCGGTGATGTACATGGACACTCCGCTGCGCTGAGAACCCTGATTGAAGTATTGGAAAAGCGTAAAATAGACGAGTATGTTTTTTTAGGCGACTACATCAATCGTGGACCCGACAGTAAGGGTGTTGTTGACTACTTGCTCGAATTGCAGAATAGGATGGGTCCCGAGCGACTCGTCTTCTTGAGAGGTAACCATGAAGAAAGTTTGGTTGAGTTCCTCGAGACGGACGCGTTAGGACAGTTTCTCAGCATCGGCGGTGCGGCAACAGTTCGTTCTTATCACCCCGCAAAGGTATCCTCTGCACCAGGTAACGATTTTAGAAAAAGAATACCGAGCACCCATGTTGAATTCTTCCTTAATCTAAAAGAAAAGCAAGAGGAAGATGAATTCATCGCTTCTCACAAAAATTCCGAGGGTCCAGTAGATAAGTTTTTTATCTACGGGCACTCTTTTTCCCTCGGCGAAGACTACTCGGAGTCGTCTATCTGCATCGATACCGGGTGCGGGTTTGGCGGTCTTCTTACAGCCCTTGTGTGGCCGCATCGAAAGCAGATACGAGTTTCAGAATCGGGTGAGTTGATGAAAGATGAATTTTTACAGGTCTAGCAGCATTTCACCTTATGCCGTCTCAGGCCGCCTGATCCAGTAAGATTGTCTGCGGACCGAAGTTAAATTTGGTAGACGCAGCCCAGGAAGCCTCATTCGTTCTTGTTCTTTCACCGCACCTTAGATGCAGAACAGGACCTGTTTTCATTCAAACCTCAAGACTTCGGGACATAGTTTGTAGTGTTGATTTCGTCGGCTCTACTCGTTTACTGGAATGGTTAGTCGCTTGTTGGAAGCTCCGCAGTCTGTTCATTGTTAGCTCGAGGACTGTATTTAAGGCTGCCGAACCTATTTCCACTTCTGATCGCAGTAGTTGCCGGGCATCGCTGCAAAATAGGCGTGAGTTTTTGCGCACAAAGCGACAGCGGCCGCCGCCTGACTGTTGTCTGGTTTGGGACCCCCGCTAGGAGTATTGCCGAGAACTCACGTGGGGTTTTGACGATGCTGAGTTGTTAGCCAGAGCGCTCAGTCCAGGGTATGGTTTCAGTTCGATTCGAGAATTAGACATAATTGTAATCTCGGATAAATTCGAATTTGACGGTGGTTCAGCATGCAGAGCTCGGCATCCTACTGTCGTAATATCTATCGTACTGTCGACAGACTTAAAGATTTGAGCAGTCGTTTTAGGGACTATACCTAGTATGAACAGAATGAGCTAAGAATCAGTCTATTTCATCTTGAGCGGACGTAGTTGTTTTGTCCATAACCCGCTGTAGAGCAAACCCATTGGGTTTATATCCTAGTTACCAAATACGGGCGCTGTTTACCGTACCTATACAACTGCAGCCGTTAACGTTTCCCATGCTCCCGAGAAAAAAGGAGGAGATCACCTTCACAAATCCCCAATAGGCTTTCGGGTGCGCGAACTTTCTGCAAGCCTATTCTGCTCAGGTTGGACAGCAAGATTGGATGCGTACGAGTTTTCGTCCCAACTCTCCGAGGGGCCGATCGCTGTGCGGATGGCTTAGTTCACATGAGATTAGATAATCGGTCAGAATGAGTAACGGTCAAATGATGGATAGCTTGCTCCCAACTGGAGGTTTCCGCTGGTACGGCCCAGTCATTGGAAATGTATTGTCATCTTGTTATCCGCGCTGCCTGAGACGCAGGTTGTACTTTTTAGTGTCGATAATCAGCCACGACGTTTCTAACGCCCCCCCTATTGGTTGGACGGTGAGCTGGGTCATGGGTAGCTTTGCGAAGCTCGGGATTGAGCGACTCGATCAAATTCGTGGCACAGAGCGCTCAGCTGGCTGTCAGTCGATGTGATATACATAGCGCGAACCGCCGTCACCCATCACGTATCATCAAAACTGCCTGTAAATACTTCTGCCCCAAATCATTGGCTTCAGGAGCACCGAGTGCGACCCGGGCGGTTATCATATAGCTTGGTGCAGCCCAGCCGCAGTACGCTGGAGAAAGTTGTGCGGTCTGGCAGGATTTCCACCTGCTGGACCTCGAGTCTGATGCACGATACAGATTTGCACACATCCGCTCATTTGGATGTTCAAGATGCGCTACCTCCGTTAGCAGCAGCCTGCAATCTCGGGTTTCACTTGACGGAGTCTACGTCGATGCCACCAACCACAAAGCTGACTTCGTTTATCAGCTGGTGGCCGTTACAGGTTGTCAACTTTAGCGCATCAAATACAATAACGGTGTGGAACTCCAAAACCATCGTACCCCTTAGCCATCAGGAGCTTGTAATATGTTGCCCGTCCCACACCAGCGTATGGCATCTTTAAACCTACCATAGTCGCAGCTAACTGTACTGTTGTACGCACCAATACGGTTATAACCACCCTGTACAGGGCCAGTCTTGACCTTCGCCTTTGAGTGGAGCGTTGATAGCTCCAGTGGGCATACTACTCCACCTGCAGAACCGGAACCTGCCTTCGAGCAGGTTAATAGCGTAGTGAGGATCGTCGACTACTCGTCGATGAGTTTGGTGCGCTCGGGAGTTTCCATCAGCATCCCGCCGCTCTCGTTGATCATGATCAAAATATGATCGCTCTTTGCCGCACAGAGGTCATCACCTGTGAAACCTCTTCTTGAACAAAGCCTCACAGGCGCAGTAATGTGTGAGTGAGTAACGCAAAGTGCAGCCGGAGACTCTGCCTGAATCCGCTGCTCCTAAGGCGCTGGCAAACCCAGTTGGCGAGGTTGCTTACTCCCTTAGGATAAAAAATTTTTGATCTCGAGACAGCCAAGCAAGTGATATTGTAACAGGATTAAGATTTGTCGCTAACACCTCATAGCCCGTATGTGCCTAGCTCGTTAGAAGCATTCTCGGTCGAGATCTGTTTAGATAACGCCCCATGGTCGGGAGCTTAAGCTTATCTCCGGCGAAAGGAGGTTAGAACGGTCGCTGCATTAGGCGCTATCGTCACAAGTTTGAAGTTCGTTGTTTAGCGCACTACCACCGAGGTGCGTGCGCATCGCGTAGGGCATGAAGGTGCTTTCTTATTGGTGCCCACCATAAGGGTATTCTTGAGGAACATTTGAGCTTCCTCGCTGAGCGATGTAAATTCCTGGCGTCGTGGTGATGGACACAATCTTTGTTAATCCTTTGCAGTATTCCGAAGAAAAGCAGTTAGATGCGTATCCGGGGACTGTAGAAGATCATTTAGCTACATTGTTAGTTTTGGGTCTGGACTACGTATTCATGACTGAAACTTCTGAAATCAAACCGCACTGCGTGTGTACGGTCGATCATCTGGGTCCAGTTTGTTAGGTGCTGGAAGTTCGGCCTTGGTCATCCTATTTCGCGGGGGGCGTTGACTATGGTCGATGAGCTATGGGATGCTCTTTGCCCTACGCGAGCCATTTTGGCGAGCGGGGTTATCGTAGTTGGTACTTATCAGAGAGATGGTCGGGGACCTCAAATGGAGGTGGAAAATATCCGCGTTACTGTTGGGCGCGAGTAACCTGGCTTTGTTCCATCCTTGCGGAATATGCTCTTCAGTACAAAGGCGGACTAATAATTGTCGCGTTATCTGACGTCCTAGGGCAGTGTGCTCGGCACACAACTGCAGCTTAAATTGTTGAGGCTCAGCCTGCGGTAAAGCTGGGTATCTGGGGCTGCGATCCCCAAATTCTAATCGCGGCGCGACACCTTAGGGGGAGAATTCTGAGACTCGTTCCTGCACCTCTTAAAAGCGCCCATCGCCAATGTGCAAGCACATCGATATTATCCCTCTTTAGGCGCTCGCTAACCAGGGTTATCGTCGCAGAAAGCGGAGATAAGGCCGTTGGCACTAGTGGAATTAGGACGAACTGATAGACATCAATCGATGGTGTTTGGTGGGGATGATGAGATATTTCTATTTCGGAGTTCCTGTGAGATATTCTCAACGTCTTTTTGAATCTTCAGCAGGATTTGGGCCCCTTTAAAGAAGAGAAAAACAATCAGAACAGGCACGAGGAGAGTAGCACCAATAAGGAGGATCTCCATGAGTCCAATCATATTTCGCATCCTTAGAAAAGATTATCGGTGCACGAGTAGCTGACTTTAGGACCGCCGACACGGATTCGGCTGTGGAAGACGCCTTGTGCATCTGGGTGCTGTAGTGATTAATTGTGTTATCCGTCCAAGACGGGGTTACCCTCGGCGATTTCGGCAACTCGCCCACCAAATGGATGGTGAGTGGTCTCAACCTCTACAGCATATACCTGGCCTGGGGGACAAGTGGCAGGAAGTGTTCGAATATACAACCCCCTGTCTTAAGAACGAGAGTCAGTTAAATATTCCGAGGCTAGGTGGTGCCCGCGACTTGCACCCTGTCCTGCCTGAAGTGAGTGGGCCGACGAGGGCTCTAGGCTGATGATAGTGCTGAGATTGGTGTTACGGTCTGTAGGAGTGTCAATCTATCTCTACTTATTTCACCCGTTGCTGCGTGTAGAGCAAGGCTATTAAATCCTAGCCAACTTTCAAGCATCTTGAGAACTCAGTGATGCTTCGAGGCCGACGTCAATAGGTCTGGTGTTCGGGTACTACCAAAAGGGATAGCGCAAAAAACTCCGCAATCTTCTTTGTAGTTATTCGGTCATTAGTTGCACCTTTAGGTACACCAACAGCAAAAATTCCAGTTTTTTACCGAATGTCGTAACCGTTAAACATCATTATTTAAACGAACAGCCTGGACATTTTTCCCAGTTGGATTAGTAAAAGCCCTCCCGAGGAATCCTAGGAGCGGCGAGAAACCCGAGCAGCCACGAGGCGCCACCCCAGCAATAGAAGTCCCGACATAGTGGAGGCCACGGTAATAAATGACCAGTGGGGAAGAGCGTGGTGCCGAGCCGTCCAGATTCCTAGGCCCACCACAACCGTGCTCAGCCAGACAATGACGCCGTTTTTCGGGGTGAATCCATTTTCACGCGTTGCTGCGATGATACCGCCGCCCGTGAGTGCGCCGAGAGCAAAGGGCCACCAGGTACCCAGAACAGCTAGAGGGGCGATACCTCCGTGCGCTAGGCGAGCTAAAAAGGCAAAAGCACCGACGGCAAGGAGGTCATAGGCCAAAAATTTCTTCATGGGGTTATCTTATCTTTCTCGTGCTCGGATACCACCTCGGGCTACGGAGATGAAGTAGATAATCCACCCGATGGCGGTTATGACAGCAAAGGATAAAATTCGGTAGACAAAAACCACTCCGAAAGCACTTGACGCAGTCATACCGACGGCTACGAGGCTCGCAGTCATGGCAGCTTCCACAGGGCCCAGACCAGCCGGGGTCAACTGCGCGGTGCCCACAATTTTTGCGGTGACAAAAGCGAGGACTACCCCCATGATTGTGGTGTTATTGGGAACCTGTTCAAAGCTGGGCAGTACACCAGTGACGGCCCAAATGCATATCCACACGGCGATTATTTCAAATAACCAATTTCCTAGCGATAGCAGGGCGATAAAGCTAAAGCGAGGTGCACTCAAATGAACGCTATCGAGCTGTGAGAAATGCTCGTTCATGGTGCGCGTGTACGCACTTAAGTCAATGCGGAGCACTCGGGAAATAACAGCCATAACCGCGCTTAAGATCCGCGATGTTGGTTCGGGGTTATTCGTTGCCCACCACACGAGAGCAGCTAGGGAAATAAATACCGCCGCTGAGCCCAGGAGGGGAGCTAAGGAGAAGCTGGCACCCAGAAACACAATGGATACGAGCCCCAAAGCAATCAGCCATACCGTCGATAGTGCCCCAGAGAGCATGATGAACCATGAACTGATGACCACGGACACTCCCCACGCCCGCATATTTCGAAATTGGTAGACCGTTGATATTGCTGCCCCACCTGGAAAAGTGCTCGACCATGAATTGGAAATAAAGGTGAGCGCCATTGTTGCGTGCGGGCGTATCTTATTTCCACCGGCATTAAGGAGGTGGCGCATCACTTCCGACATGGCCACAAGACTCAGAATGATAAAGAGGAAAGCTATAAGGAGTCCGCCAGAATTGGCATGAATCATCTCTTGGTAGCCACTAGCTAAGAATGGCATTTTGGAGCGCAACAAAAAAGCCGCGCTCCCCAGGATGATGAGAGGGACGAAAAAGCGGACCCACGGATTTTTTGACAGGGTTTTAGTCTTCCTCTTTGAGTCGCTTCATCAATTCACTAAAAGGTATCCGATCGTCGCCAGCCTCGACAGATCGTCGACCGTGACCTGCTGGCGCAAGGGCCATCGCGGCCGTGTGCTGAGAGGCGGTTGGATGAGAGTGAGTAGTGGACTCATTATGCCCGAGTGCTTGAGAAGCGCGCTTGATAAAACGCGGTGCCCACCAGTTATCTTCTTTGAGCAGGTGCATCACTGCTGGTACTAGGAGCATACGGATTACAGTGGCGTCGAAAAGCAGGGCGAAGATCATGCCGAAAGCAATATATTTCATCATGATGATATCGGAGAAGCCGAAGGCTCCACAGACCACGATCATAATGAGCGCTGCAGCGGTGATGATGCCGCCGGTATGGGCGGTGCCGTATTTGATCGCCTCATCGGTGCTCATGCCTTTATTGCGCGCTTCAACCATGCGTGAGACTAGGAATACTTCGTAGTCGGTACTGAGCCCGTAAACAATTGCCATAATGAGAACGAGCACCGGGCTCATCAGCGGCCCAGGGCTAAAGTGGAACAGAGAGGCGAACAACCCATCGACAAACATCCATGTGAGAATGCCTAAGGTGGCACCCATGCCGAGCAGGGTCATGATGACGGCCTTAGCCGGCAGAATGAGTGAGCCGAAGACGAGCGCCATGAGGAGGAACGTGGCAATCACAATATACAAGGCCATATAGGGCAAGGTGTCAAAAAGAGCCTCGATGGACTCGACTTCTAAAGCGGGAGTTCCACCGATATAGAGATTCACGCCTTCAGGTGCCGTAAGGCCGCGCAGCTCTTCGACTACGCGGGCATTGTCCTCGCGGTCAATAATGCCAGCCGATAGGATAGTGGTGCCATCCATGGTTGGGGAGGAAGGGCTCAACCGTGACGTAAGTCCACGCAGCTCAGCGGCTTGCTGGTAGACCTGGACGAGCTGCTCATTCGTGGCATTCTCCACGACGAGTTTGATAGGTTCTGTGCGAAATTCCGGAAATTCCTCGTTAAAGAGCGATTGGGCCTTGCGCACGTCATGGGATGGTGGGAGGTAAGTTTCATTGATGCCGCCGAAACTTATTCCCGTCAGCGGCAAGGTGAGCGCCATGAGGCCAGCGACGAGTGCGATGGTTACAAGCCCTGCGCGTTTCATCGCGAGTGCGGGAATGCGGTACCACCACGTGTCTTCAATGGGCCGAGATTTCGCTTTTTTGCGCCGTATCGCCAGGGCGTCGATACGTGTGCCTAGGATGCCGAAAAGGGCAGGCAGCACGGTTACCGAGAGTAGAGCGGCAAGTCCGACGGCGCTCATTGCCCCGTAGGCAACAGATTTGAGGAAGGCTTGGGGGAAGAGAAGGAGCCCTGACAGCGCCACAGCAACCATAGCGGCGGAGAAAACTACTGTTTGCCCCGCGGTGGCGGTGGTGATGCGCACCGCTTCGCGAACGTCGCGGCCTTGATAGAGTTCTTCGCGGAAGCGGGAGACCATAAAGAGGCCGTAGTCGATAGCAAGCCCCAAACCGAGCAAAGTGACGACAGACTGGGCAAAGACATTGACTTCAGTGAGTCCAGCGAGGACAGAGAGGACGCCCAAGGATCCTAGAATGGACAGTCCGCCCACGATCAGAGGCATGAAGGCAGCCGCCAGAGAGCCAAAGACAACGAGGAGGAGTAGCCCAACCGCGGGTAGCGCATAGACCTCAGCGCGTTTAATATCGCCCGCCATGCCCGCATCCAAAGCATCGGCTACAGCAGTGGCTCCTGCTACCTGGACTTCTACGCCATCAAATTCAGGGGAGAGATCTTGAGCGATCGCACGGAAATCCTTGAGCGTTTGCTCGCCATCGCCCTTTAGGGAAATGGCAGCGAAAGCGGTGGTTCCGTCATCGGATTTTAAGTTAGGATTGCGCTTGTCGAAGAAGCTGATGATAGATTCGATTTCCCCGGAGTGCTGTTGTGGTAGCTGCTCTAAATAGCTCTTGATAGCTGGGAACTGCGATGATTTCTCAATACCCTTGGGATCGGTAAAAAGAAGGATAATATCCCCAGAGTTATCTCGACCAAAGGTTTCTAATTCGATCTGGGCCGCTTTGGTGGATGAAGAATTCGGGTCATCCCAGCCCTCTTGACTCATGCGTTCCGCTAAGCGCACACCGAAGAAGAAATGCAGCAGCAGGATAGCCGAAATGATGATGAGCGGTACGATTTTGCGGTGTCGGTAAGCGAAATCACCCCAGGTGCTAAACATATTCTTCTCCTAGCCTCGCCCTGTTAAAAGGCTGCTCAGTGGTCTAAATGGAGGCAGCCACGCACCGTGATCAGGCAGCGAATCCAAAGAAATTCGAGGCAAAGGTTCACGAAAGACGCCCGGGATTTCCTCAAGGTCAACGAAGTTAATATGCTCGCTTGCTACCGCCCACGAGGCATGTTCGTGAAAGCCGATGACGGTTATGACAACTCCATCGTTGGCGAGTTCTTCAAGCTGCGGGAGAAAATTTTGTCCGTCGGCGGACGCGACGATGACCCCTTTAAGAACGCCCTCTTTGTGGCGCTTTTCAATATGCTCGAGCATATCGGGGTCCACATCGGTATCGTCGGTGAGTTTGGGTTTAGCAAAAACAGCGAAGCCGATATTGCGCAGTGCTTCCACCCAGGGCCGAACGGCATCGGAGCTACCAGTGGAGACATTGGTAAATACGGTGGCCTCGGCTTCGATTTTCACGCCAGTATGGTGGGCGAGTTCGCCTGCCTTGGCCAATAACCAGTGCCCGATGGCGTCAAAGCGGGGGCGGTGGTTGGGGCTGGGACGCCCACCTAGGATGGCGCCAAGCCCCATATCCATATTGGGTGCGTCCCAGACTAGAAGAAGGGTGTCGCCCGATGCAGGGGAGGCGCCGCCGAGAACGAAGGAATTATCCATGATTAACCTTTACGCCACAAGAATTCGGTGATGGTGTGATCTTTGTCGAGGCCTTTGCCTTCGAATTTGGTAATCACCTGTCGGTCGGTGAGCTGAGGGCATTCAGCCCATGGCCAAGGCTGGTAGATTAAGTGTGGTTCAACTGAGATAAGCTCGCTGATCCACTCAGTATAATCTGCGTGATCGGTGGCGATATGAAGCACTCCGCCAGGCTTTAAGCGTGAGGCGATGAGATTGAGGACCCCGGATTGCACGATGCGTCTTTTGTGGTGTCGCGCTTTGGGCCAGGGATCAGGGAAGAAGATTCGGACACCGTCGAGACTCTCGGGGTTAAACATACGGGCTAAAACCTCAACGCCGTCGCCGCGAATCATACGGATATTATTAATATCGTGACGCACAATAGCGCCCATGAGTTTGGCGAGTCCCGGTTTATATAGCTCGCAGGCAATAATATTGGTATCGGCCTCTAAAGGAGCCATGGCTGCAGTTGATGTGCCAGTGCCCGAACCAATCTCAAGGATGGTGGGGTGGTGAGAGCGGCCAAACCATGCGTCAATATCGATAATCTCATCGCTGAGAATGCGACCAAGGTGTGGCCACTTTTCTTCCCACATTTTTTCTTGATTCTCAGTCAGGGTGCCGCGACGGAAGCTGACGGTGCCGAGGCGGGGATAATCAAGATTATTATTAAATTCGGTATTGAAATCAGTTTGAAGTGGACGGCCTGAGGGAAGCTCGCCCACCCTATTTTCAGAGTGATCAGGAGTATTCATCGCCTCTATCTTGCCCTTGTATAGTGCTGAACTCAATATTGGGTGCGCGGAATTTAGCCCTCGCACCTGTTACTGGTGTGACTCAAATTGACAGTCAGTATAACCGATCCCTTCTTTGGCTAAGAGTTGGTCCTCAGGTGTCACCCCCGCAGGCTGCTCTTTAGAGGTATAGGAATAATCGCTTAGTTGAATGCGAGATCTCAGGCTTAAAGGCGATGCAGGCAATGACGGCGGATATAGGGGCGGGGGTGCGATCAGGGCTCTCCGGAGCTTGTGTCTTTTGGGTAAGGTGATGTCTTATTTTCTGGTGGAGTGCTGCATATTCTTCCTCGAATTCTAGGCATGGAAGAGCTGCGAGAGGAATAATTTTTATGATTATTATCACCCCCGTTTCCTCAATTAGTCTCCTTAGATAACGTCAACCTGCTGCAGTTTCTTCCAAATGGTGAGAAGTGCGGGGGATTATGAGGGGGGAGTTTCATCAGGGGTAACAAAGGTTTTATTTGCCGAAAATGTTAGAATACCACCCTCTTAATCAGGTAAATTGGGGTTTAAGATTTTTATCACAGCAAGTGTGAGTCATTGCGTTAAGAGTATCTCTCTGTTTGGTTTCCCCAGTGTGTGGGTGTTTTAGTGGAGAGACTTAGCTCTAGTGTGCAAGCCTTTGTGATCTTAGTCTCTAGAATTTCGGTTAGTGATTTTCGATAATGGGGATATAGTGAAAATCGATAGCGATAAGCCTGAAAAAGCTACCGATGAGACATCGACCCACAACGTTAGGAGAGAAAATGTCACACGTAACCATTAGCGGGCTCAGCGGCGAGGCGCCCACCACAAACGAGAAATTGCTCGAGTGGATTGCGGCTCATGAGAAAATATTCCAGCCCGATCGCGTTGTCTTCGCCGACGGTTCCCAAGAGGAGTGGGACCGCATGAGCGAAGAACTGGTTGAGGCGGGAACCCTCATCCGTCTCAACGAGGATAAGCGCCCCAATTCCTTCCTCGCCCGCTCCAACCCTAGTGACGTCGCCCGCGTCGAATCCCGGACCTTCATCTGCTCCCCAACCGAGGATGGCGCTGGCCCTACTAATAACTGGTACGAGCCAGCGGCTATGAAAGAGCTCCTTACCGAGAAATTCACGGGCTCGATGAAGGGCCGCACCATGTACGTGGTTCCCTTCGCTATGGGTCCGCTCTCGGCGGACGAACCTAAAATTGGCGTACAGCTTACCGATTCCCCGTATGTGGTGATGTCCATGCGTATTATGACCCGCATGGGACAGGCCGCCCTCGACCGCTTAGGCAATAAAGATTTCGTGCGCTGCCTGCATTCCGTGGGCCATCCACTAGCTGCGGGAGAAGAAGACGTCGCGTGGCCGTGCAACGACGATAAATACATCACCCACTTCCCCGAAACTAAGGAAATCTGGTCCTACGGATCGGGTTATGGTGGAAACGCTATCCTCGCCAAGAAATGCTTCGCCTTGCGTATCGCTTCAGTTATGGCGGAGGAAGAAGGATGGATGGCTGAGCATATGCTCATCCTTAAGCTCACCAACCCCGAAGGCAAGCACTACAATGTGGCCGCCGCGTTCCCATCCGCCTGCGGTAAAACCAACCTTGCTATGATCACCCCCACTATTCCCGGCTGGAAGGCTGAGGTTGTGGGTGACGATATTGCCTGGCTCTATATCGCAGACGATGGCTACCTCCACGCCTTTAATCCTGAGAACGGATTCTTTGGTGTGGCCCCTGGTACCAATTACGATTCTAACCCCATGGCTATGAAGACCATGGAGCCGGGAAATTCCCTATTTACCAATGTCGCTTTGACCGATGACGGTGACGTTTGGTGGGAAGGCCTCACCGAGGAACTTCCAGCTCATCTGATCGATTGGCATGGCAATGACTGGACCCCGGACTCCGATACCAAGGCCGCCCACCCTAACTCACGGTATGCGGTCCCGATTTCGCAGTGCCCTATTGCTGCCCCAGAGGTGGATGATCCCCGAGGCGTACGCATCGATGCCATCCTCTTTGGCGGCCGCCGCCCAGATACCGTCCCTCTCGTCACCCAAACCTATTCGTGGAACCACGGAACCTTAATCGGTGCCCTACTCTCCTCAGGTCAAACGGCTGCCGCTGAGGGGCAGGTAGGCACCCTGCGCCACGACCCTATGGCCATGCTTCCATTTATTGGATACAACGCCGGAAAGTACCTCCAGCATTGGGTTGATATGGGAGTCAAAGGTGGCGATAAGATGCCAAAGATCTTCCTCGTCAACTGGTTCCGCAAGGGTGATGATGGACGCTTCCTGTGGCCTGGATTTGGCGACAATTCTCGCGTCCTCAAGTGGATCGTCGACCGCATTGAAGGCCGCGTAGGAGCCGAGGAAACCGTCGTGGGCTATACCGCACGCGCCGAAGATATCGACCTCACCGGCCTAGAAGGGTACTCCCCTGAGGACGTCGCCCAGGCCCTCACTGCTGACCCCGATAAGTGGGCTGCGGACTTCGCCGAGAATTCAAAATATATCGACTTCCTCGGTAAGAGTGTTCCCGATGAGGTGCATCAGGAATTAGCTAAGCTTGGTGAGCGAATCAAGACTGCGCAGCAGCGCTCGTAGCAGCGACAAACCACTCTCCTCAAAGCACTCCGGCTACAAGCTGGGGTGCTTTTTGCGCAGTATAATAACCAAATTACTCACTAAAAATTCCCGCACAAGAGGCACCCGCCAGATCCACCACGCCCACCAAGGATGATAGCGAGGGAAGAAGGCACAAATTTCTACCTGATGAAGATCCACTAAAGCGTGTGCCCACTTTAACCCCTGGCTACACGAGACTGCGAAAAGAGACTGTCCAAAAAAATTCTTGGGCCTATGACCATGCTTTCTCTCATAATGCCAGCGGGCAAAACGACCACCCACGTAGTGCTGCCACAGACCCGTCTCATGACCGCCAAAGGGTCCTAGCCAAATGGTATAGCTGATAAATATGAGCCCCCCAGGTGTGGTCACACGCGCCATCTCAGCCATCATCGCCTGTGGATCAGGAATATGCTCAACCACATTCGAGGAATAGGTGATATCAAAGCTATCGGTGGCAAAAGGCAAGGACATACCGTCTCCGCGAACCATCATATGATGGGAAAGTCCCGCTGCTGATAATTCCCGCAGATCCGGCTCCAGACCCACATAATGAGCCCCCGCACGAAAGAATTCTTCCTCGAAGTACCCAGGGCCGCCTCCGATATCAAGAATGCCCCGGCCGTGAAGATCCCAGTGGTTAATATCCTTGGCTAAAGCGGCGAGTTGTTGAGCACTATCTTTTGCCAAGAACTGGTAGAAAAAATCCCGATCACTACGCTCTTTTGTGACTGCTTTCAATAACTCCACGGAGCGGCTCAAGGTAGCGAGTCTGGCAAGCGTAGGCAAAAAGGTGGGCAAGCGCATCCTTTCAGGATCTCATGGATCTTGAAAAAATTGCTAGTGTTGAGCACGATTGCTATGAAAATAATTCTGCTGTGTTGGCGCGACACCACACACCCCCAAGGTGGTGGTAGTGAGCGATACCTTGAGCGAGTGGGCGAATATCTCGCTGCCCAAGGCCACGAGGTCATCTTCCATAGCGCCCGCTACCCGGGTTCCCCATCCAGCTCGCAGCGTCACGGCGTTCAGTATCTTCGCAGTGGTGGGAAATTTACCACCTATATATCCACCGCCTGTCAGCTTCTATGGGGAAAGTTACGCCACGCAGACGCGATTATTGATACCCAAAACGGCATTCCGTTTTTTGCCACGCTATTCTCTAGAGCCCCTGTAATCCTCCTGGTGCACCACTGCCACCGGTTGCAATGGCCCGTAGCAGGAAAGTTGATTGCGAAAATTGGGTGGTTGATTGAATCCCGCATAGCTCCTTGGGTATACGCCGACCACCCCGTCGTTACAGTCTCAGTACCCAGCAAGGAAGAATTGGAAGAGGTGGGCTATGCGCCGGAGAATATCACAATCATCCATAATGGGATCGATCCTCTTCCGCCATCGGTACCCGCGTTACCCCAGGACCAGCGTCCTCACCTTATTACTCTTTCCAGGCTCGTGCCGCATAAGCACATCGAAGATGCCATCGCAGTGATGTGCAAGCAGCCGACGGCCATCTTAGATATCGTGGGTTCTGGGTGGTGGGAGGATAATTTACGAGCCTATGCTCAGTCCCTCAACGTCTACGATCGGGTGGTTTTTCATGGCCACGTCAGCGAAGAACGCAAACACGCCCTCTTAGAGCGTGCCGATCTCCACCTGATGCCTTCGCGAAAGGAGGGCTGGGGGATCGCGGTCGTTGAAGCCGCCCAGCATGGCGTCCCTACGATTGGCTACTCGAGCTCTGGGGGGTTACGCGATTCCATTGACCACGGGAAAAGCGGAATGCTTGTCGATACTTCGGAACAGATGGCAACGATGGTCGGCGACTTATTGCGAGATCCTACCCAGATTGCCCGCCTCGGAGACTATGCCAGGCACAAAGTGCAAGGTTATTCCTGGGATGAGACGGGCCGTGCTTTTCTTGATCTGATTAACCGCCAGGTGGCCATAGACAGAGCCCCCACGCCACTCATGAGCCAGATAAGAAGAATGCTCAAGCCCAGTGTGAAGTCGCGGCGCTGAGATTCGAAAACCTCAATATGAGTGATGGGTAATGGGCTGAGAATGCCACCCTTTTTGATATGGCTAATGCCCATGCGATTAAGTTCATCCACCCGTCCAGTGCGATACGCATCCACCGCGTGCAAGAATTCTTCGCGCGGAGGATCCGCCACTTGTCCCTCGACTTTGAGCGCCCCAGAACTCAGCAGAGGCAGCACCTTATGTGCGGGATCGACTACCACTCTATCCCCGAGAGTGAGCAAGCCTGAGGAATCGAGATTGAGCACTGCGCCGCGGTATTCTTCTTGTGAAAATTCTTGGCCCAACTCCTCCCACTCCTTCGAGAGGGGGGTAGCTTTTAAGGCCTGCATACTCAACGAAGCATCCGGGACATTTGCAAGGGCGAGCAGCACCACCACAAGTGCTATCGACGGGCGCATTCGCGCCGCCGCCCATGCTAGTCCTGGGATGAGAAGGATGGCGAGCTTCTGTGAATCTCGCACTAGCGCTGCACCAGGAATTATCCCAAGAATAGTCGGATAAACCCACACCATAACAAAGACCAGGATCGCTCCTGCACTCAAGAGTTTTAGACGCCTGGGCATAAAAGCGGCCAGTAATACGAAAAGAATAAGGCCAGCGATTCCGAACCCCATGGTCCGCGAAACTGGTATCGCCTCGGAATTCCAGATCCCCCCCAAGCTCAAAAAACTTCCTAATGTGCCCAGACCTTTCTCAGCGCGACCCAAAAAGAGCGAGGTATCAGAGGCTATGGGAGGGTGCAGTATGCTGGGGACGAGCCAGGGCAACGCACAGATGACCGAAAACGATGCGACGATCAGACGCTTAGCAGAGACAGTCCACGCCGTGATGGCTGCAAAAATGAGACCAGATGGCGTCAAACTACATAGCCACACCAAAAATAACTGGCTAGCGGGTCGTCGGCGCAGTACTACGATTGCCGGCAACAGCCAGGCCACGAAGGCCAATGACCAGTGCCCTTGGAGGAAGCGCTCGATAACAAAAGGATTCCATACGATAATCGTGATCGCAGCCATTCGCGGCAGCGTACGCATACTCATGTGATAGCCTGCCCATGCCCCTATGCTGGCGGCACCAACGAGCAGGACACGCACAACCCATGAAGCAGGCAGAAGGATCCCGATCAGAGCTAAAAAACCATCTTGCGGGACAGCTCTCGCCGGCTGGAAACCGAAGCCAACTGCATCGAGGTGCAGGATCGGATGGTCGAGTACCACCATATCCCGCCACAATAAGGATCCAGGGTGAATGAAAACTCCCACGATCGCCATGATCAAAAATCCCGCCCACATAATTGCTGGATCCAAACCCCACCGCTTGGGTATGCGAGCAGTCATATCAACTCTTTTCAGCGGTTCGGCACCTAGCGATTCTCAGACGGTGGCTCACGGAATATACGATCAAAACAAGGGCAAGTACCTCGATCATATAAGGAATAAGTTGGCCAAAGAAAAGCGTCCGAACCGTGGGGCGAGCGAGCTGCACCAGTGCCTGTTGGGTTGCCTCATCCCATTCAAATCGCGCCTTGAAAATTGTTCGATACTTATCGCCTGGGATCTCCTGAGGGTCCGACAATTGTGCAGCGCGCGCAGTGTCAGTCGCTTCACGAAGATTCTGGGCGAAGAAAACGTAAATATTATTGACCTCATTGAGGATGACACCGGTATGCGATTCGACAAAAACGCGTCGGTAGGCGGCGTAGTAAGGACGCAGCGGCACCGTACCCGCCGCCGCTGCCGCAGAACCGGGAGAGTAAAAGGCTGAGGCTTCAACATATAAGTCACGATTCGAGAGATCTGCCAGCGTGGCGCTGCCTGATGAATCTTTTTTATGAGCTCTTCCCTCTGGAGACAGATTTTCTAAGATAAGAGAGCTGCTGGTTAGGGCCGTTGCCGGTATTTCTTGTTGATACACCAGTACGTCGCCTGCGCTCGCACGTGGTGAATCGCCGCGGGATATCGTCTCCACATAATCCAAGGGGGCCTCTTTACCTGCCAATATATCGAAAAATCTATAGCTCACTCGTGCTGGCTTATAGGGAAAGAAATATTGCAGTCCGCCGCGGGCGAATTGGGAAGAATCGATGTGGAGATTGAAATAGGGCGCCGTCAACTCAACGGAAGAACGGGGACCAAGGACGGGAAAGGCTGTCTGTGCATCTAATTCGACATCATCACTTATATGAAAAAGCTCTACGCCCTCGTTGGTGCTTAGCCGCTGCTCGGAGTGCACGCTGATGGTATGATCGCCGCGGTGCTGCGGATTCTGAGCAGCTGCACTACGCACTCGACGCTGGAGAGTCACGTCCTGGAAATCGAGACGACAGGGGTGAATATCTACGCAGGTTTTCGTGGGTTTGATGATCTCCGCCTTGGTGCTCTGGGAGATCATCTGCATATCCCATCCGGGCTGCAATGGGCGCAGAGTGAGAGCTAACACATCCGGAGTGAGATGAGCTGCGATCATCGCTTACCTCCTTCGATTCCTGCAGAGATTTTCGTACATACTTTACTTCCCCGTGGCGCTCATAGACACTAAAACTATGTCTGAAAACCCTCATATTCCGCGTTTTAAACCTGCCCTCGAAGGAGTGCGGGGGGTTGCGGCGCTAGGAGTCATGACTACTCATATCGCTTTCCAAACCGGTCTTGATCCGCGCAGTGTAGGGGGAGCTATCATTGCCCGTTTCGATTTCTTCGTGGCCGTTTTCTTCACGCTTTCGGCTTTTGTATTGTGGCGACAGCATCGTTACCAGGGTTATTATATGCGCCGGTTCGCCCGTATCGTACCAGCATATTGGATTATGGTATTGCTAGCGTGGGCACTTTTATCTGACAGCTTTGCAATGAGTAAATCACTTATTATTGCACATCTAAGTTTTACACAGCTCTACATTCCGCAGGGTCTTATCGGCGGATTGACTCATCTGTGGAGTTTGGTCGTCGAGATAGCCTTTTATCTACTCGTTCCGCCGTTATATTGTGTGCTGAAACGTTTCCCTCCCTGGGGGCGCATCTTAGTTATCGTGGCCTTGGCAGCTATCAGTTTGGGATGGGCCTGGCTGCCGTGGGTTATAGCTAGCCCGGCGCCTGGAATCGCCAACCGGCAGATCTACCCACCCGCTTTCTTTTTATGGTTTGCACTCGGAATCATAGCCGCCGAACTAGAACCGCGATGTGCAGGATCGCCTTTGGCTCGAGCATGGTTTAGGGCGCGCGTCCCGTGTGTTGTTGGCGCACTCATTATTGCCTATATCGCGGGCCAGGAGTGGGTAGGGCCTCTAGGGCTTACTCATCCCAGTCCTGGAGAATTTACGGTTCGAATTCTCCTTGGGGGAGTATTCAGTATCTTTATTATAGGCCCCTATATATGGGCGGAGGGGAGGTCGATTTATACCACCGCACCCGTCACGTACCTTGGCCGGATTAGCTATTCTTTTTTTCTTGTCCATCTCCCCGTCCTTTCCGTGGTCATTACAATGACCCAGACACCTCTTTTTTCTGGACATTTTCTTACTATTTGGGGGTGGACCTTTTTCGGGTCGCTCGCACTTGCCTATGCGGGGTATGAGCTGGTGGAAAAACCTGCGCAGCGGTGGATTTTAGGATTGTTTTCTCGTCTGAAAGATCAACCTATATCGTGATTAAGCTCTGGTTTTTCTGCGTGGTGAGTTGTGCTAGATCTGCTTGAAGTTGTAACTTAGGTGTGCTTAACTTTATATTCATGGAAACGGTTATCCTCTAGCCTTCTGCACCTGGCATCTCCAGCAGGTATATAGATGGACCCAAAATCACGTAAGTCCAGGTGGACGATCGTTTCCGAGAAGAATATAGCAACCTAAGTGAGGTTGCCAGCACAACTGACCACAACCTCCCCTGGAACACACTCGTATTATCGATGTTACTGGGGAGTACAAGCTAGAAGATTGTCGAGCTTTAGAGATGAGAATTTCTCGTTCCGTATTATCTTGCTGCGCACTCGCAGGATCTGCCGCCCTCGTTCTTGCCGGCTGCAGCTCCACCGATGCAGGCATGGAGACTACTACCGATAACGCCAAGATGGACAGCGCTCAGGTGGTCCACGCGGTAGCAACCACAACTCAGATTTGTGATTACCTGACCCATATCGCCGCCACTGGTATGACCTTGGAGAAGACAGATGCTCAAGGTCAGGAGACCACCTCTGGTTCCGGCGATGTTACTCTTGACCTCACCTGCTTACTAGCTCCTAATGCCTCCGCTCACGAGCACGAGATGACCCCGAAGCAGATGAAGGCACTGGGCAATGCTGACCTCTTCTTTGTCAACGGCGTAGATCTTGAGCACTTCCTCGATTCTGCTATTAGCTCCTCGGGCTTCAAAGGCACCATGGCTGTGACCTCAGGTGTGAGCGATGAAAAAGGTGAGGGTTTCGATGTTGACCTCGGCGTAGAAAAAGTAGAGGTTCGCGAGTGGCCATTCATAGAACCAGGCGAAACCCCAGAGTTCACCCACGATCCTCATATCTGGACCGATCCGAAACGGGCTGCCATTCAGGTGACCAATATCGGTTCAGTGCTCACTAAAGCTGACCCTGCCGCCGCTGACGTATTCAAAGACGCAGTGGATACCTACAAGGCTAAGCTGGATGAACTCGATCAGTGGGTTCAGGATTCAATCAACTCGGTGCCTCAAGAGAACCGCACGCTGTTTACCTCCCATGACGCCTTTGGTTATTTTTCTGAGTCCTATGGCGTGAAATTTGTCGGCGCCGCTCTCAGCGACTTCAACCACCAGCAGGATGCTACCGCTGATCATATCCAGCAGGCTGCTGAAGAAGTGAAGGCCTCTGGCGCTCGCGCTCTCTTTGCCGAAAATTCCAATAACTCGAAGTCGATCGAGGCAATCGCGCGGGTCGCCGGCGTTAAGGCTATTACCGACGAAGACGCCCTCTACGGCGACTCGTTGGGCCCCGTAGGTTCCGCTGGTGAAACCTATATCGGTTCCATTATCCACAATGTGACCACCCTGGTTGAAGCATGGGATGGCACCGTAGCCCCATTGCCAGCATCGTTGCAAGAGTTCGCCAAGAACTAAACGCTTTCTAGGCGCATTATATCTGTACCCCACAGCCCCTCTAAGAGAACTAGAAAAGGTGGCTGTGGGGTCTTGAACTTTCAACAGAAAAAATTTCATCGACACCCTCGCCCCCATCAAAGGAATACTGTGACTACTCCACGCACCCCCGTAATCACAATGGATAAAGTGTCCTGCGGTTATGGGCCAGAAACCGTCTTAGCCAATGTGAATTTCCGTCTAGCCCATGGTGATGCCTTGGGTCTGATCGGGCCTAATGGTTCCGGCAAATCCACCCTCCTTAAAGGCATTATCGGTCTCTGCCGGGTGCAAGGCGAGATCGAATACGATGGCACTGTGGGTTATGTCCCCCAGTACCAAGATGTCGATTTATCCTTCCCCGTCACCGCTAAGCAGGTTGTGCAGATGGGACTCTATGCATCCACCCCATGGTGGAGAAGAGTATCGGCACAGAAAGTCGAATATGCACTCGATGTCGTTGGGTTATCTGATAAAGCGAATACCCGCTTCGGCGATCTCTCCGGTGGTCAGCGGCAACGCGTACTCATCGCACGTGCACTGGTGACCGAACCAAGTCTTGTCCTTCTCGACGAACCCTTTAATGGTCTCGATGTGGAATCGAGACGTGTCTTAGTGGAAACCATTAGGCGCTTAAAGGCCAGCGGTACTGCCATTATCATCTCCACACATGACTATGATCTTGCAGATCAGGTGTGCGAACGCTGTGCTGAGGTCGGTGGCGGCCAAGTCAATATCAGAGATACTCACGATGTCCTTGGTGGTCGGGCTCTATGATTACCACAGAGCAACTCATCGATATTTTCACCGTCCCTTACCTTTATCGCGCTCTAATTGTGCTCGTCATACTGGGAATTATTGGTGGTATCGTCGGTGTTTTAGTCAACCTGCGGGCGGTTGAATTCTCGGTGGAGGCTCTGGTGCACTCCATTTTTCCCGGAATGGTAGCAGGCCTTGCTATTGGCGGCATTGAAGGCATTATTCCAGGCGCTGCGCTGGTAGCGGCTTTAGCGGCTTTTATGCTCACTCTCACCACGAAAAGACAAGCTCCGGAGGCAGGTACCGCAGTGGTGTTGACCAGCTTCTATGGGATCGGCGTAGTGATGAGTTTGGCGATAGGCGATTACTCCGGTCAGCTCGATAGCCTTATGTTCGGTCGCCTGCTCGATATCACCCCTACTCGGATGAACCAAGCTTTGGTTTGTGCCATTATCGCTCTTACTTTAGTTCTCATCACCTGGCGCCAGCAGGTACTTGTGGCTTTTGATCGCACCTTTGCGGAGGCAAATAAGCACAAAACGTCCCTGATTGATGCCTGCTTAAATGCAGCCATAGCCGCCTGCGTGGTGGCGGCTTCCTCGGCGGTGGGAGTGCTGTTGGTAATCGGATATCTCGTCATCCCGGGTTCTGCCGCTCGACTCTTATGCCGCACCCCGAGGTCAATGGTGGTAGTAGCAATGGCCTCCGGCATTATCGCTGCCTTTATCGGTGTCATTGTGATGAATCTGAACCTTTCTCGTCAGGTATCACCCCAGGCCGCTGTATCCCTTTCATTGATCGTGGTTTTTGTGCTGGCTTTAGTGGTAGCCGCTCTTCGAAGCAGGCTTAGCCCAGGGACGAAACGTACCTTCCACAGTCGCGGGAGTTTAGCTGATGCTTGATATCCTTTTCCTTCCTATCATCGAGGTCATCGTCGTGGGCGGACTGATGGGCGCCGTTGGTGCGCTTGCAGTATTAGGAAAGCGCGTATTCTTCTCTGAGTCCCTATCTCATGGCACGTTCCCCGGAGCCGTTCTTGGCGTGGTGGTGGGCCAGTTTATCGGTGGCGATCTCAGTCTCTGGCTCTTCGCAGGGGCGGCGCTATGCTGTATCCCTCTGGCTTTACTGATGCGCTATCTGGCAGGTTTGGAGGGCATTTCCGCGACGGCGGCTGCGGGTATTGTTCTGACACTCGGCTATTCCCTTGGCATTTTTCTGCTGAGATGGTTCCAACCATTGCCGCTGAAAGTTGAGAGTTTCTTAACTGGTTCTTTGGTGTCGGTCAACCATATGGATGTGTATTCTGCCATCGGAGTAGCGGTGGTAGCCACGATAGTTCTCGTCACTTTCGGGCGGAACCTATCGCTCTATTATTTCGACCCCGTCGCTTTTAAGATTTCCCATGCGCGTGCCGGACGTTCGCTGGTCCCTTTTATCGCGGAGCTGCTGACTCTGTCGCTTTTATGTGCCTCAATGGTGGTTGCTATCCCGGCGGTGGGTTCGATCCTCTCCATAGCACTTCTTGTAGCCCCTGCTGCCGCACTGAAAGATTTCACCCGAACTTTCTTCGGTCTGATTATTGCCGGCACCGTGGCGGGTATCGCTATTGGGTTAACTGGTCTAGGTGTGGCGGTCTATTTGAATTATTCAACCGGTGGCACTGTGGCGGTTACGGCGGGATGTTTCTATCTACTGTCGCGACTTATCCTGAGCGCACAACAGTATCTGGTTCCGGCTTCGGCCCGAAGACCAACAGCAGCAATAAGGTAGCGCTTAGTACGGTGACTGCAAGGTTATCGCCGGCATAGTTCGGTGCTGGCCAGGGAGCACGAGCGTACCAAAGAGCCAGGACAACTCCGGTGCCCATCATGAGGGCGCCACGGCTAAAGTAGCTGTAGCGACTGATAAAACTAACCACTACTGCCAGGGGTGCAACCCACCACCCAGCGGCCAGCATGAGCCCAATTAGGGTGATAGCAGTGATCACACCATGCGCTAGGAGAGAGTCCGGGCCTAAGGGATACAAACGGGGGCGAGCACGTGCACTCAGCAGAGCAATAAGCGCAGTAAAGAGAGACATCAGCGCGCCGAGGAGGAGGCCGCTGCGATAACCCGACTCCCCGGCGAAGCGGAGACGAAATTCCCCACCATTGTTAGCAGGGAGAACAAAGCCTTGCATTCCGGCGTTAATGACCATCGGACTTAGTTGCTGGTTTCCAAGGGTGGCTTCAAGGCCTGATTGATAGGCTCGCGAGACGAGGAGAACACGATCATATTCAGTCGGTTTGATCGTAGCCCCAGCTATGGCATCTGTAGGGTGAGAATCTTCTAGCGGCATCAAAGGGGCGCCCTGTAGCTGGGCCCCCACCTTTTCTAGCCGCACCATATGTGCATAACTTTCCATGAAGTGGACGCCTGGACTAAGGGTAAGCCGATCCCCACACCGGTAGCGCTGCTGATCAATGAGCACCGAGTTTTCACATGGTTGGGCCACAACCTCGACCTCCACAACCTCCGGTACCTCAAAAGAGCGTTCCAGTACGGCTGTGGGATAGAAATAGCGCTGGAAAATCCATGCTTGAACCCCTCGAGGTGCTGCGGGCACTCGAATACTGGATGTTATGGGATGGTTGATATATCCAAAATCGGCTACCCCTACTGGCACTAGAGAACGGCCTAGTTCAAGCCGCACCCCGTGGGAGGATCCTCCGGGTAGACGCAGCTGGTAATCTTTACCAGTTTGAAGCTCCTTAGTGATATGTGCGTCCCCATTGTGCACAGTTACCGTGGTTGTAACAGCCTGATGGGTGCGGGCGCTGAGCCGCACTGAGATAACTGGATCAGGTACTTCCGCATCAGGGCGCAATTCAATCCATTCGCCTGCAGATGCTCCGGCTCGTGGGTACCAAGCACTCACCGTTCTCGAGTCGATGGCAGCCGTTGCCGCTTGATCAAGACGAGGAGCGGGAAAATTAGTGGCATCGGATGCCGCAGAAGAACTGGTTACAACCCCGCCTGAGAAGACCAGAGTACTTGCGGGAGCTGATGAGGGATAGTCGATGACACGGTGGGTGATATCAGCGTGATCAGATCGCGGTGCATCTGCGCGTAGCGCCGCGGAACTGTGTCCGAGGGAGCCGTAGTTGCGGGCTACCTTTATTGGGGTATCACTGATAATAGTGGATTGATTGAAGGTAGATTCAGTGGCTAGTTGGTAGGCTCCAGCACCCATGAGGGCGAGGCCTTCACCGCCAGCGGAAACTATAGGTAGCTGATCGAGTCGAGCCGTAAGGAGCTGTAAATCTGGTTCGATTAGGGCTATCTCTACCTCGCCGAAGCGCTGGGTAGGTCCATAGAAATCGAGAACCGAATCAGCTCCATGGGAGCTGTTCACATCGTGGCGCACGAGCACCGCACCGATTCCGTGACGGCGCAAATTATCCAGTGTCGGAACTACCGTCATACCGTCTAAGCCACGAATAGCCTCGGAGTTGATCAGGGGAATAGCATCGCGTACCGCAAAGGGAATATCGGTGAGAAATTGGATGGGTTCATCCCTTGTCCACCCCCATTCCTGCCGAGCGAAAGCACGGGCGGGAAGAACCAAAGTGCGGGTATGGGCAGCATGGGTTTCTAGATACTCGGCGGCCTGATACCAATAAGAGGGGATCTTCTCGAAAGCGCCCTTGGGCATCAAACCCCCCGACAGCGCGGGAAGAAAGGAAGCTACGGCCAGCGTGGATATTAAGACCTGGGCCGGAATTTCCTTCGGGTGGGAGGAGAACCGTGTTCCTAAGTGGGCGATGCCCACCATAAGCGGAAGCCTTAAGAGAGCATCGAATTTCGAAATATTGCGAAGGGCCACAAAAGGCCCAGAATCGAGGAGGGTTGGAATATGCCCCGCTCCGCCAAAAATAATGAGGCCGACGCCGAGCACGAGCAGCCAGAAGGAACGATGGGAATAGGACGCTAGTCCCCATAAACCCATGGTAGCCACCGCTAGGGTAAGGACGACCGCAGTCGGGGAGGAGACTAGGAGGAAACCGGCACTGCGTTCACTATCAACGAAGGGCACCCAGCTCGTAGTCCCTCTAAGAATCTCAGCAAGATTGAGCCAGCGCGTAGTGATAGCCGTATTTTCGATGAAATCCACGAAGGGGGCGCTGAAGCGAGAGAAAAAACCCAGCGGAATAATCCACCAGCTATTTATACCCAGGACCCCCACTCCCCACCAGAGAAAGTGCTTGAGAGTTCTACTGCGGTAAGAACAGCAGCTCAGTTCATAGATGAAGTACAGCGCCGCAGGTAGAACGGCTGCCCAAGAGGCTGTGGCATTAATACCCCCTAAGAAACCTGCAGCAATAACCGATAATGCTATTGATCGCTGGGTGCCCATTATGGGCAGAAGGATCCAGGGGGTGAGCATAATGGGCCACACTTCAGAGGAAATGGTGGTCAGATTGCTCAGAGTTCGGGGTGCTAAAACAAATGTGAAGCTGGCTACGATCTGGATATAAAAGGTACCGATGTCCAGCTTTTTTAGTAATAGGACAGATCCTAAATAGCCCGTAAAGAGAACAATGAGCCACCAGCTACGCTCTACGATGACGAGAGGGATATTCAAAACGGAACCAAGAAGAAAAAATGCTCCGTGTGGAAAAAAATATCCGTAGGCCTGATTTTGTAATTGCCCGAAAGTGAAGCGGTCAGTATAGAGATTGAATGCATGGCTGAGAAACTGTCCTGGGTTGATCAGGAGGTCCATCTTAGTGTCGGCGCTGATAAGACCTGGCGGTTGCAGTGAAACAATGAGCAAACACGTGACGAAGCCAATGAGCGCCGCACGCTGAGTACTACCGTTGGCGCTGGCCACCTTCATTAAGTTTCGCGCCTGCATGATATGCGCAGCTAGTTGCGCGATCCGTATTCCGGATCGCCGAGAATAGCATCTGAGGCCGATAACCCGTTATCGAGCTGAGCAGGGCTATCATCGATAGCAGTATTACTTCCGACGATAGCTGCGACACCGAGAGCAATGCCCACAGCAGCGCTGGCAATAGCCGGCCCTAGGGTACGCCATCGCAGAGAATCGGAAGAAAAAGCCATAATGACCAAGATACCAGCCACCGCTTGACTCCGTCATCTTGCCCACCACATCACTCGATGAAGACGGCTAAACTAGCAACAGGACTCAACAGGGAAATAATCAAAGGTCGTGATCAACGGTGTCAAAGAAGCTCGCAACGCTCCTTGGCACGCTCACCGTATTCGCACACAGCTGCACGATCAATACAGATAATCGCCACGAAGTCGAAGCGCCGGTGACCACGTCGTCCCCCATGCCTACTCTTCTACTACCTCAACAAGAACTTCCGCCGGAGGACCCGGCATTAGTGCGCGCCCTCGTCGGGCAACTTATGATGGTTGGCGTCAATGATTTCGATGACGCCCTTTTCGCCTTGCGTCAGGGTGTGGGTGGGATTTTCATTCGATCTGATAGCAACCCCGAATTACTCATCACCCCAGGCCGTGACCTAGCTACTCTGCGACGGTTGATCGGGCGCCCCTTCGCTGTTGGAATTGATTTCGAAGGCGGTAGGGTTCTCAGACATCGGGAAATATTGGGTGACTTCCCGTCCCCGCGGGATATGGCAGATACGTTGAGCCCCGATCAAGTACGCGGCCTCGCTTTCGAGATGGGCACTATTCTTAATCAGCACGGTATTACGGTCAACTTCGCCCCCGTCATTGATGTAGATGGTGACGGACTGGCGGTCGTGGGCGATCGGGCCTTTAGCCATGATCCGCTCCGATCGTCTCTCTATGCCACGGCCTTTGCTCTGGGAATGCGCGATGCTGGGGTGATCCCCGTATTTAAGCATTTCCCAGGTCATGGACGAGCTACTGGAGATTCCCACCATGAGACAGTGCGCACCCCGCCGCTCGATGAGCTGATGACCAGGGATCTGCTGCCTTATGGCGCCATCGCCGACATTCCTGATGCCGCAGTGATGGTCGGACATATGGTGGTGCCAGGTCTGGGGGAGCTGCCTGCAAGCCTGAGCCCTCAAGCATACGAGTTACTGCGTCGAGGTCATTATCCAGGGGGCAGCCCATTTAGCGGGATTATTTTCACCGATGACCTCTCGGGGATGCGGGCAATCAGTGATCAGCTCTCGATACCCGAGGCGGTGGGCCTGGCGCTCAGTGCGGGGGCGGACCAGGCACTGTGGATTAGTACCGCTGAATTGCCCGCGGTTATCGATCAGGTCACCGCTGATTATGGTACGGAAAATATAGCTGAACTGCGTACGCGCGCCGAGCGAGTGGCTGCTTTACAACGTTAACGGGGGTACTGATCCTGTTGGTCTAGATCAACAGCACCGGTAGATTAATAGCGGTGGGCACAAAGACAAAGAAGAAGTCTCGAAGAGCAACCATTATCGCTGGCATCCTCATCGGGCTGCTGGCCATTGTTGCTGCCGTCATTGGGGCTGATTTTGCACTCAACCGCGGCACTATCGCACCTGGAACCGCAATTGGTGGCGTAGATGTCGGTGGCCTCAACAGGGCTGAGGCGCAAGCTAAATTAGAGCTGGAATTGGGGGAGAAGTTTTCCGCACCCGTCACCATTAAGGCGGGGGAAATCACAGCGACCATTGAGCCTTTGCGCGCCGGGTTGGGTATCGATTGGGATCAAACCCTCTTAGCGGTTGAGAATCAACCTTTTAATCCGATTCGTCGCTTCATGGGACACTGGCGTACCTATGAGGTTCCCGTAGTCTCGAGCGTAGATGAGAGTCTGCTCAATCCTGAGCTCGACCGCCTCGTCGCAGAGTTAAACCGGGAGCCTATTAACGGAGCTATTCGCCTCGAGGGGGGAACGGTTATCGTCGATCCGCGCCCCGAAAATGGTCAAGTTGTGCAGCGAGAATGGCTCGCCACCAGTATCCCAGCTGAATGGTTGAGTCCCCAGGGGGTCAGCGTGGATGCGAGCATTGTCAATCCCGAATACGGTGTGGATAAGGTCCAGCGCGTTGTCGATGGTATTGCCGCCGAGTCAGTCTCCGCACCAATTATTGTCCACGGCCGCGACGGTATCGACGGGCGTATCGAGCCAGCTCGCATGGGTGAAGTCGTCACCTTCGTAGCTAAAAATTCTACCTTCATTCCAGAGGTCAACCCAGAGTTAGCTCGCGAAATCCTATCTGAAGGCCTAGCACAAACGGAAGTTCCTAAAAGAAATGCTCGCATAGATTTCTCCAATGGCTCTAAGGTTGTTACCCCCCATGCTGATGGAGTCATGATCGATTGGGAAGAGACACTCAAGGAACTCCCCCAGCGCATTACGGGAACAAGCCCGAAAGAATTTGATGCTATCTATCGTGATAACCCCGCGACCTTCACGACCGAGATGGCTCAGGTTGCCACCTTTGACCAACAGGTCTCTAGCTTTACAACGTCCGGTTATTCGGGCCCATCGGGGGTCAATATCAAGCGGGTGGCAGAGATGGTTTCCGGTGCCATCGTGGCCCCAGGTGAAATATTTAGCCTAAACGGTTATACCGGGCCCCGCGGAAGAGCTCAAGGCTATGTAGAATCTGGCGTTATTTTGAATGGCCGAGCAGATACTGCGGTTGGCGGCGGAATTTCTCAGTTCGCTACTACGTTGTACAACGCTTCCTATTTTGCTGGAATGCAAGACATCACCCACACTCCGCATAGCTATTATATTTCGCGCTACCCCGCAGGTCGCGAAGCAACGGTCTATGAGGGTCTCATTGATCTGCAGTTTAAAAATACCTCTTCCCATCCCGTTCGCATTGTCACTGCCTTCGGAGACGGAGCTATTACGGTGAGCTTTATGGGCGTAAAAACTGTTGAGGTGGAATCTGTTAATGGCGGACGGTGGGCCTATACCCAGCCCCAGGTGATGAATGTATCAGGAAGTAATTGCTCACCTTCTGGCGGTGCTCCTGGTTTTACTACGAGTGATACCCGAATCATTAGGGATTTGGCGGGTAACGAGCTTAGTCGCGAAAAACAAGTCACAATATACGATCCATCGCCGATCGTTCGATGTCGCTAGAACTGCCCTCATTTGGGGGCGGATACATTTGTTGAATATAAAGCGGTTAAAATGTGAAAATGCTATTATTTCTCGGTGGAGCCTGAGGTGGAAGGTGAGTAGCGTTAGTTCGCCTTTATCTCACCGCTCGCATTATGCTTGTATCAGCTTAATTTTTCCGTTTGTTGTCTCACACTTATAAGGTGGAAATAATGAAGAAGACTGTTTCTCTTCTCGCTTCCTTGGCAGTAGCCTCCTCTCTCGTCGTTGCTACCCCTGCCTACGCGCAGTCCGGTTCAGATGCTCCTGCAGCTCCTGCGGCCCCAGCGGCTCCAGCGGCTCCTGCAGATCCTGCTCAAAAAGAGCTCGAGCCAGCTCAGATCGGTGCCATCACGGGTACTGTTCTCGGTGCTGTTTTCGGTACCGCTGCTCTCGTGGCTTATCTTGGCTCCGTTGTGAAGGCTGTCATGGCTAAGCTGATGCCAGCTCCTGCTCCTGCTCCAGCGCCTGATATGCACCACGGCAAGGGCATCATGAAGAAGGGTATGCCTAAGGTTCACGCCTAAAGCGAATAAAAAAATCCTCTTACTCTCAATCGGGAGTAAGAGGATTTTTTATGCTGCCATAAATTCGGGAATGAGTTTACCGTGAGGGCGTGGCTCGATGCCGCATTCCTCAAGGAGATTCCGCACATTGGCTTCGATTTGATCGCACATTTGGTGACAAGCCTTCGGGCTGCTCACATCCTTGTTCACTACCCAGTGATGGGAGCCTGTAACCGCTTCTTCGTCGAAGGATACAATTGTTTCTATGTGATCGACGGTATGGGGGTTGAAGGTCTTGGGCTTCAAATCTACTGTGGGAATTCCGCGCTCTTGAAGCACCTCGATAACCATTGGCTCCACCATAAACTGTGGGTCCGTTCCTACAGAGCGGACGAAAACATTTTCCCCGCCGAGATAGCGGGTATAGGCGGAAGCGATTTGAGTCCGAGCTGCATTATCTGCGGAGACAAACAGAATACTGTGTGTCGTGCCAGTAGGTTGCGTAGCAGAGTGGCTTCGACTCAAATAGACACTGAGATCTTCCTGAGGCTCGCTCTCGGGGCTCACGGGACGAGGAGGTTGTTCTTCCCCGCCGAGGAAATTGGAAAAAATTTCTCCCCAGCGGTTTGAGAGCTTCGTTGATGTGAGATTCATAAAAGACATATCGCTGAGGCTCCTTTTCTTTTCTTCTTTTTAAATGGTCACTTCACAAGGATTGCTCCACTAGTGATGATCTGTACTACTCTACCCAGAAAAATCGTTGGTGCAACCCAATTATTGATCTTATCCCGTGGGTGAATTCCACTAACGGCCATAAATATGCACGCTGACGTTTATTTATAAGAAAATTAACAAAGGAGAAAATATTAGGAAAAAGTGTTTTGCGGGGCTTGTCTAGGGGAACACCTGCGAGATGGAGCGGGCTTGTCATTGCAATCGAGAATGAAGCTATTAGACTAAGAGACGTGCTTTATTCCGACAAAGATATTCGAGCTGCCCTCGACGCTCACGAGCTCATTATTGAGCCCTTCGATCCCGAACTTATTCAGCCCTCGAGTATCGACGTGCGTATGGATCGGTATTTCCGAGTGTTTAATAACTCGAAGTACACCCATATCGACCCAAAATTACAGCAAGATGACCTCACCAGCTTGGTGGAAGTCGAAGAGGGTGAACCCTTCGTCCTGCACCCAGGAGAATTTGTCCTTGGCTCGACATTAGAGAGGTTCACACTTCCCTCCCATATTGCCGGGCGTCTCGAAGGCAAATCCTCGCTCGGACGCCTCGGTTTGCTGACCCACTCTACGGCGGGCTTCATTGATCCAGGTTTTTCCGGCTATATCACCTTGGAGTTGTCTAATGTGGCTAATCTGCCGATTATCTTGTGGCCTGGAATGAAGGTTGGGCAGCTAGCGTTGTTCAAGCTCACTACACCAGCAGAAATTCCCTATGGGTCTGGGGCTCTGGGATCAAAATACCAGGGCCAGCGAGGGCCTACCCCGTCCAAGGCCTATCTCAACTTCCGTTAAAAGCCCAATGAAAAAGCCCCCGTATAAAGGGGGCTTCGGCATTTAGTGGCTGTGCCCAACCTGTCGAACTGCATGGCTTCCGCGCGTAGAATCAGGCACCGTATACGCTGCTAAAAGCGTGGTGAGAGGAACTGAAAGGGTCAGCGCAAAAGCACCTATTCCAGAACGTAGTAATTCGGTAGCGACAAGATCAGAGCTAAGAATTTGACCTAAGGGCCTATCCGAGACGCTCAGCAAGAGCATCATGGGTAAGGTCGCGCCGGTATATGTGAGAACAAGTGTGTACACCATGGAGGAAATATGGTCGCGGCCGACCCGCATCGCCGAAACAAAGAGGCGCCAGGGTTTAGCCTCAGGATCGAGCTCAGCAAGCTCGTTGATGGTGGATGCTTGAGCCACGGCAACGTCGTTGAGTACGCCCAAGGAACCAATAATAAAGCCGCACAGCATCAGCCCCACGACGTTGACATCCGGTAGATACAACAGGATATAAAGGTTGCCCTCTTCACCGAGCCCACGGATCTGATTGTGTTCTATTGCCACAGTGGCGAGCCACGCTGCTACCGCTAGTGCGACCATGGTGCCCCCCAAGGCCGCTGCGGATTTCCAGTTCAAGCCATGAACCAAGATCACCACGATAGGCAGAATAACCGAGCCGCTTAATACAGCAATCGCTAGTGGGTTTTCACCTAGCAGCAGTGCTGGAATGGTGAATTTTGCAATAAAAATAAGGGTCAGTCCAAGACCGATGAGAGCACGAATGCCCCGCATTAAGGCTAGGGCCACGATGGCGCCTGCGATGGCGAGAGCCCACAGAATCAGTTCGAAACTGCGATTGATATCACCAAAGGCGTAGGCCAAATCCCCATTCGTATCCTTGGTCTCGGTGAGTCGGATTTTTTGGCCCACGCTGAGGGTGGGATCGCTGGCCTCCCCAGAGTTGATGATCAGGGTGCGTTGACCAGAATTTTCGCCACTGGTGATATCGACGAGATACCATTGGCAATCACTCGTGCTGCCGGGTACCACTCGGGGAGATGTAGTAAAGATGCGTCCCGCTTCGGGGCTGGAGCAGGAACCTCGTTGCTCGTGGGAGACGGTGCCATCCACTTGGGCAGTGCCTACCGAAAAGGTCTGGTAAAAGCTGGGGGAGACCTGAGGGGTTTTGCCCCCGGGCCATAAATATCCCACTCCTGCTATCGCTAGTGCTGCCCAAATGAGTAGCGATATTAATACTGCTGCTCGCCATGGGGCGAGCGGGGATCGACCCCGAGGAGCAGTAGTGTGCGTGGCGTGCCGACCCACCAGCCTAACCTCCTGGAAAAATTCTGCGGATTTTACTGCTTGTAGCTGGCGAGGAAATTACCCAAGCGCTCGATGGCAACCGATAATTCGCTCGCCCACGGGAGTGTCACGACCCTAAAGTGATCGGGTCGAGGCCAGTTGAAGCCGGTGCCGTGGACGAGCAGAATTTTTTCGGAGCGCAGCAAATCCAACATAAGCTGCGCATCATCGTGAATATCATAATAATCTAAATCAAGCTTCGGGAAGGCATAGAGCGCCCCCATGGGTTTGACGCAGGACACACCAGGGATCTGGTTAAGCTTGTCAAAGGTGATATTGCGCTGTTCGAGTAGCCGCCCGCCACTACCAGTGAGCTGATAGATGGACTGACGACCACCCAAAGCTACTTGAATGGCGTGCTGCGCTGGCACGTTGGGGCACAATCTGGTGCCAGCGAGAAGGTCAATGCCTTCAATAAAACCAGAAGCATTATGTCGTGGACCTGTGATGACCATCCATCCAGCCCGGTAGCCGGCAACGCGGTATGCCTTCGACAGGCCATTAAACGTAATGCACAAAAGATCAGGGCAGAGAGTGGCAATAGAAATATGCTCGGCATCATCGTAGAGAATTCTGTCATAGATCTCATCCGCTAAAATAAGGAGATCGTATTCGCGGGCAATATCAACGATCTGTTGCAGAACCTCGCGAGAATACACCGCGCCTGTGGGATTATTGGGGTTAATGATCACAATGGCTTTGGTTTGCGGGGTGATCTTTTCCCGAATATCAGCAATCGAGGGATTCCAGTTATCCTCCTCATCGCAGAGATAGTGCACCGGCTTACCGCCTGCGAGGGAGGTCGCCGCGGTCCACAGGGGGTAATCTGGCGCAGGAATAAGCACCTCGTCACCATTGCTAAGGAGCGCTTGAGCCGTCATGGTGATGAGCTCGGAGACACCATTGCCAAGATAGACATCATCGACATCAAAATATGGGAAGTCGGGAATTAGCTCATAGCGAGTGACAATTGCGCGGCGGGCTGAGATGATGCCCTTCGAGGTGGAATACCCCTGAGCAGTGGGCAAGGAAGCGATCATATCGCGAATGATCACATCCGGTGCTTCGAATCCGAAAACTGCTGGATTACCTGTATTCAGTTTCAGAATGCGGTGTCCGTCGGCTTCTAAGCGTTCGGCTTCTTTAGCGACTGGCCCACGAATTTCGTAGAGCACATTCTTCATCTTGTCGGCCTGATCGAAGATGCGGCGTGGTCGCCTCGTGCGTGATTTTTCGGGAGCTGGTTGCAAATCCTTTGCCTTCATAGCTTCTTATTGTGCCACCGATGGCACCCAGGTGTGAATAAACCTGTGTGTTACTTAGAGAGCTGTCCCGCTTAGGAATGACGTCTCCGCGCTTCGGCGATGAGACGTGAGGTGGCATCAAGAACATTCGTTTTCAGTTCTTCCTGTTTTTGTTGCCTGATTGCGCGCTGCGCTAATCGCTGTTGCTCAAGGTTGTACTGAGCCCACATGAGCTCTTCGCGCTGAGCGCTTTTTGCCTGCAATTGTCGACGCCTATCCAACGCCGCTGCACTTGGTGCGTGCCACGAGCTTGGTCCGACCTTAAAAAGGTATAAAAGGATGTACAAAATAAAGGGCAAAAATAGGAAAGATTCTAAACCCGTAGCCCCGAGGGACATAAAGGAAACGAGGGTTCCCAGCAAGAGGACCCCTAAGCGAATGCGTCGCCCTGAGCGGTGGGCCTCCATAATCTCGCTGCGACTATACATAGGTTCCATAGGAGAAAGGACGGGTTCTTGAGGTCGGGGAAGATCCGCGAAAACCTCCATCACCTCAGCACGTTTGGTTGCGTGTGTAATTCTATCGACACGCTCTTCGTACTCGTCCAAGTTTAGGCGTCCTTGGGCTACATGAATGCCCAACTCGTCAATAGCCTTGCTGCGCTCAGCGTCACCCAAACGATAGTCCGGAAGCCCATTCATACTCATAAGCTCCAGTTTAGTAGAAGTAGAGAGAAAAGAAATCGGGGAAGACCCCGATTTTCCTTTCCATGTACTCAGCTTAGGAATCCTCGCCGTCATCCGTGTCGGTTGCCTCTGGTGGCTCCACAAGAGGGGGTATAGCGGTAGGCGGTACCGCAGCCGGTGGTACGGGTGCTGGTGGCACGGCTATGGGAGGGGTAGCTGCTGGTGGGACGCTCGTAGGTGGAGCCGGCGCGGAGGGCACGGCCACGGGGGGAGTAGCTGCTGGTGGAACCGGTGAAGGAGCGCCAGCGCTGGGGGGAGTAGGCGCTGGTGGAACCGCAGCCGGTGGTACTGGTGCTGGTGGCACAGCTATGGGGGGAGTAGCTGCTGGCGGAACTGGTGAAGATGCGCCGACGGTGGGAGGGGTAGCTGCTGGAGGGACGCTTGTAGGTGGAACCGGTGCCGGGGGCACGGCCGTAGGGGGAGTAGCTGTTGGAGGGGTGGCTGCCGGTGGAACTGCTGTAGGGAGTACCGCTAGCGGTGGTGCAGCCGCAGGAGGTACCGGCACTGCTGGTGTGGTCACCGGTGGAACTGCAGTGGGTTGATTCGCCGTCTGCGGTGGCGTGGGTACTGTGGGCACGGTGAGCACGGTGGGTACAACAGGTACGGGAGGCACAGCAGCAGACACGACCGGCGTGCTCCTTGGTGCAGTATCTGTTGGTTTCTGCTGTTGGCGCCTCGGAGTGGCTGGCTCTGGAGCGCTCTCCGCCTTTTTCTTGAGACGAATCGATTGCTCGAGGAAGCGCTTCTCGTGAGGCGGAGGCAGGTGTCCGTCAATAAGAATAGAGTCGCGCAACATCTGAGCAACGTCTTTAACCTCAGGTGCATTCTCGGTGCTCTGAGCTTTTACCCCGCCAGTCAGCATGGTGTTGCAGAAGGGGCAGCCCACAGCAATAGACCCCGCACCTGAGGCAATGGCTTCTTGGGCGCGGTTATCGCTGATACGGCTGCCGAGCTTTTCCTCCATGAACATGCGAGCGCCGCCAGCGCCACAGCAGAAGCCCTCATTGCGGTTGCGATCCATCTCTGTCAATTCGGCGCCCGTGGCCTCGATGAGTTCACGTGGTGGATCAAAAATTTTGTTATGTCGACCCAGAAAACAAGGATCGTGGTAGGTAATGGGAGCTCGGTCCGCTGCGGAGCGAGGGACTGGCGTGAGTAATTGATCGCGCACCAGACGGTTCAACAGCTGGGTATGGTGGAAGACGTCGAAGTGCCCGTCGAAATCGGGGTATTCATTGCGCAGCGTATTGAAGCAGTGCGGACAGGTGGTGATGATCTTGCGCTGGCCCTGCACCACTCCATTGAAAACACCATTGAGGGTACCGATATTGTCGTGGGCAAGCTCTTGGAAGAGGAATTCATTGCCAGCTCGTCGGGCGGGATCTCCAGTGCAGGTTTCACCGGTGGAAAGCACCGCAAATTTCACCCCAGCAGTGTGCAATAATTCCACAACCGCTCGAGTGGTTCGGCGTCCGGCTTCGTCAAAGGCACCAGCGCACCCCACCCAGAAGAGATACTCGGTATCGGAGAAGTCGGTGATGTCTTCGCCAAAGATGGGGACAGTGATTCCGTCGCGACGGGCCTCGTCGATCCAGCTGGCGCGCTCTTTGCGGTTGCGCCCCCAAGGGTTTCCCTTAGTTTCGAGGGCCTTGAAGAGTCCAGCTAATTCGCTGGGGAATTCGGAGGCAGACAATACCTGGTAGCGGCGTAGGTTGGAAATATGGTCGATATGTTCGATATCAACGGGGCACTGCTCCACGCAGGCTCCGCAGTTGGTGCAACTCCAAAGCACATCAGGTTCGATGATCGCCCCTTCACCAGCGAGCCGGAGCACATCGAGGTTGGCGTGTGAGGAGTCGGCCTGGAAGGTGGCAGGGTCGGTGAGGTAACTGGAGTTGGCAACGGCAGCATCGCGAATATCGGTGATAAAAAGCTTCGGTGAGAGCGGCTTGTCTGTGTGCCAGGCTGGGCACTGCTCCTGGCACCGCCCACATTCAGTGCAAGCTGTGGAGTCAAGGAGGAGTTTCCATGGTGCCTGATCGAGGGTGCCCACCCCAAGCTCGTAGTCGGTATCGTCAAGGGTTGCGATATCGAGTTTTTCGCCACCTGAATACATAGGTACCATCGCCCCCAGAGATTTCGGGGTGCTGTCAAGGCGCTGGAAGAAGATGGAGAAGAAGGCGAGGAAGCGGTGCCACGCCACCCCCCAGTTTAAGTTGTGGGCAACAACGATCAGCCACACCATGCCAGTGAGTAATTTAAAGAGCGCAAAGAGGCTCACCATCACAGGGGAAGCGGGCAAGAGAAGCGCGATATAGCGGCTGAGAAAATCTGCCCATACTGAGGCTTGACCGTAGGTTGCGATCTTGCCGGCTTTGACTAAGAGCATTCCCAGTCCCTCGCCGAAGACGACAGCTTCAACGAAAAAGGCTGCGCGTGACGACGACCCGTAGAAGCGCGACAGACGATCTCGCGTTCCTTTCCGCAGCCGCAGTATAAAAAGAGCGCTAATGCCAAGAACTGTCCCAATGGCCAAGAATTCCTCGGCAAAATGGTAGAGCTTGAGTGAGGATAATATTGGCCAGCCGCCCGCAGGTACAAAGGTCTGGATATAGGCTTCAAACCACACCACCGAGCCGATAAGAAAGCCCATCATGACAAACCAGTGGGCGAGGGCGACAACTGGTTTGCGCATCATCTCGGTGTGAAAAAATACTTCCTTTAATGTCAGTGCGACGCGCTTGAGCGGTTGATTAAAGCGATGAGGGGTGGGCTGACCTGAGGAGATGAGTTTGAATAAACGTCTAACCGCGAGCCCAAAATAAACCCAGGCGGGCACTGAGGCAAGAATGCCAATTACGCCAATAATGAATAAAGAAGTGTCAGGCATAGAGATGAGGAAAACCTTCGGGGAGGGTAGCTATTACATTTTTGAAAGATGGGCACAATTCCATGTGCTGCTAACTCTAGTAGGGTTGCGCCCGCAACGTCTTATTCGCCTAGCGTTCAGTACTATAGCTAGTGGTCAGCTAGTGGCCGCGGTCACGCAAGCTGTCCAATCCACTGCTGATCACTTTAGGGACAAGGTAGAGACCTAATACCCCTTAATAGGGGGTTATTAACCTTTTGTTTACCAAGGGCGAGAAAGCTGCTTCTCGGTACGATCATCCACGGATGAAACCCTCACCAAACAAACGGCGTTGAGAAAGTTGGATTTTCCCTATGACAAATAGCTCCATTGCAGTGGCGCCCATAGCCAATAATGATGCTACCGATAAGTGGTGGCATCTAGGATTCGGCGGCCTGCTGGCTGGCGTCGTCATCTTCTTCGGTTTCTGGTCCTTCGGCTACGTCGGTCCTGAGGCAAATAAAGCCATGCTGATCACAGCCATCGTCTTCGGCACATTCATGGCTTTTAATATCGGCGGTAACGACGTCGCTAACTCTTTCGGCACCTCTGTAGGTGCCGGCACTCTCTCAATGAAACAGGCACTCGCTGTTGCCGCGGTCTTTGAGGTATCGGGCGCAGTTCTTGCAGGTGGAGAAGTAACCGATACCGTGAAATCGGGGATCGTGGATCTCGAAGCGGTGAATTTGAGCGCCGATCAATTTGGTTTCATTATGATGGCCTCCCTGCTTGGAGCTGCCGTCTGGCTGCTATTGGCCACCCGAATGGGCTGGCCAGTGTCTACGACTCACTCCATAATCGGCGGTATCGTCGGTGCGTCTCTGTGTCTTGGCATTACTGAAGGTATTGGCGGCACCGATATGGTGCAGTGGAATAAAATCGGATCCATTGCGGCCTCCTGGGTGCTCTCTCCAGTATTAGGTGGCATAGCGGCCTTTATCCTCTTCGGTTTGATTAAACGTCATATTTTGAAATTCAACGAGGACGCCGATACCACTCTGCGCGCTATCAAGGAAGAGCGCGTACGCTTGCACCGCGAATTTAAATCCTCCTTCGAGCGTCTGAACGAGGTCCAACAGCTGGCCTATACCAATGCCATGACTCGCGATGCAGCGCTTATTGCGGAGCCAGATTTTGACCCCGATGAGCTGGAATCAGACTATTATCGCGATCTTCACCGTCTCAATCGACGCCGCGATGAGCTCAATACCCACCAGGCTCTGGAGAATTGGGTACCGCTACTCGCGGCTTTAGGAGCGGCACTCATTGGCGCGATGATTCTCTTCAAAGGGCTCAAGCACACTAATATTCATCTCACCAGTTTGGGTAACGGTTTGGTGCTCGCCATGATTGCCGCCGTTGTGTGGATGGCTGTCTTCATTTTCTCTCGTACCCTTAAACGCCAAAACTTAGGACGCGCTACCTTTATCCTCTTCTCATGGATGCAGGTATTTACAGCGTCGGCCTTTGCCTTTTCCCACGGCTCCAATGATATCGCTAATGCTATTGGCCCCTTCTCTGCTGTGCTCGATGTCTTAAAGACCGGGGAGATTAATAGCAAAGCCGCTGTGCCGACGGCTGCCATGATCACCTGTGGTGTTGCCCTCATCGCCGGCCTGTGGTTTATTGGCCGCTACGTTATTCAAACCGTGGGCTCTGGGCTGACTAAGATGCACCCAGCCTCGGGCTTTGCTGCGGAGCTGGCAGCAGCCAGCGTGGTGATGATTGCCTCAATGCTCGGTCTTCCCGTCTCCTCAACTCATATTCTCATCGGTGCAGTCTTAGGCGTGGGAATTGTTAATCGCGCCGCCAACTGGTCGCTGATGAAACCGATTGCTTTGGCCTGGATTATTACCCTGCCATCCGCAGCGGCGGTATCGTCCATTGCAGTTCTTGTTCTCAATGCAATCTGGGGCTAATAGCTGCTTGTCCTGATGAAAAGGATCCCGCTGCATATGCAGCGGGATCCTTTTCATCAGAGAGGGTTAAACATCGCGTCGGCCTCGATAAGCGAGGTCCGAGATAAAGAGACGGAAACCCTTGCGGGTTCCACTAGGAGAAGTGGCTTCAACCTTGGTCGAAAGCTCGATATCGTCGATAGTAATTTCGCCTGCTCGAAGCGCTACAAGTTCTTGATGGTAGCGAACGAGTACCGCGATGGTAGCTGCAACTGGTACTGAAAGGAAGGCTCCGATTACTCCGAAGAGGGAGGAGCCAAGAGTAACGGCGAGTAGGACAACGGCAGCGTGCAGATTCATAGCTTTGGATTGCAGCAGGGGCTGCAATACATTGCCTTCGAGCTGCTGCACAACCAGGATGAGGAGCAAGACCAAAAGGGCATTGGTCAGACCATTAGAGACGAGGGCAATAATGACCGCGAGGGCACCAGCTGAGAAAGCGCCCACAATAGGGATGAAGCCCGCGAAGAAGGTGATCACGGCGAGCACTAGCGCGAGGGGGACGCCAAGAATTAAAAGGCCCCCACCAATAAAGACAGCGTCGACGAGGGAGACGATGGCTTGGGTACGGATAAATCCAGAGATGGTATTCCATACACGGGTCAGCGCCTCAGTAATATGCCACCCAGCATTAGGGCCGGCGGCCTTGCGGAGCATCGGAAGTAGACCCACTCCGTCCTTCAGGAAGAAGAAGGTCAGGACCAACATCAAGACGATGGTGATCAAAATGGAGGTCGCGGTGGATAGGCCAGAGAAGACACCATTGGCTATATCGGCGGAACGGGTCTGGAGGAAGGCCGTCAAATCATCAATAACCGAATCGAAGCGAGAAAAATCGAGATCAAAGGGACGGCTTTGAATCCATTCTTGGATTTGACGAGCGCCGATGGCTGCTCGCTGGGACAGTTCCCGGGACTGAGATGCGACCGACGGAGCCATAGCTCTCACGAGCACGCCCATCAGCACGAAGAAGCCTAAAATAACACCAGCGGAGGCGAGACCGGCGGGAATGCCTTTATTACGCATCCAACGCACTGGTGGCCACAGCACAGAACTGACCAAGATGGCTAGGAGAACGGGAAGCAGAGCCTTCCATATGGCGCCTAGGCCACGCCATGCTAGGTAACCCGCGATGACCATGATGATAAAGCGTAAGGCCCAGCCTGCAACCCACCGTCCGTCATTCCCTAAGATCTCGGCGCGGTCGGTATGGGCGATAATAGGCTCAGCTGGATCATCAGATTCGACAATATGGGTGTCGCGATCCTCCACAGCACTCGGGGCCACTGTGGTGTTTTCAGAAGGGTGCGTTTCATCGTATTCCACGATGCCTAATACGGCCTCCTCGAGTGCCTCGTGATCCTTGTTGGCTAGATGTTCTTTAGCCTGCGATTTGTCGCCTTTTTGGTGGTCATTACCATGGGAATTCTTGGACATGGGAAATACTTTGCCACACTTTTTTTTAAAAAGTCTATTGGGCAGGGGGTGGCGGAAAGGAAGAAGACCTGTAGAGAATGTGTTCGCCGCAAAAACGAGAGTCGGAGGTAGCTGTAATTCCGTCCGTGAACTGCGGTAATAGAGTAACTTGAGTCTATTCCGCTCAATTTAGTTGGCAACTTGCATGAAGTATGTTAGATTCGTATCCAGAAGTTGAGCGATTGCCAATCAACTTTAAATGACAAAATCTTCAAAAAACTTATTTGCAGGAGGCTTAAAATTATGGGACGCGCAGTAGGTATCGACCTTGGAACCACGAACTCCGTAGTGGCAGTTCTTGAAGGTGGCGAAGCTAATGTCATTGCCAACTCCGAAGGTTCGCGCACCACTCCGTCAGTGGTCGCTTTTGCCAAGAACGGTGAAGTACTTGTTGGTCAGTCAGCAAAGAACCAGGCCGTCACTAACGTTGACCGCACTATCCGTTCCGTGAAGCGCCACGTGGGTACGGACTGGACTGTTGATATTGATGATAAGAAGTACACCCCGCAGGAAATTTCCGCACGCACCCTGATGAAGTTAAAGCGAGATGCAGAATCGTACTTGGGTGAGGATATTACCGATGCCGTTATTACAGTTCCTGCATATTTCTCCGATGCGCAGCGTCAGGCCACCAAAGAGGCTGGTCAAATCGCAGGCATGAACGTGCTGCGTATTGTCAACGAGCCGACCGCTGCAGCTTTGGCCTACGGCCTAGAGAAGGGCGAAAAAGAACAAACCATCTTGGTCTTCGACCTTGGTGGTGGCACCTTCGACGTATCCCTGTTGGAAATCGGCGACGGTGTCGTAGAAGTTCGTGCCACTGCTGGTGACAACGAACTTGGTGGCGATGACTGGGATCAGCGCGTCGTTGACTGGTTGGTTGAAAAGTTTAAGAGCGCCCAAGGTGTGGATCTCTCCAAGGATAAGATGGCTCTCCAGCGCCTGCGTGAGGCCGCTGAGAAGGCCAAGATTGAGCTTTCTTCTTCGCAGAGCGCCAATATCAACTTGCCTTATATTACTGTCGATGCAGATAAGAATCCGCTCTTCCTCGATGAGACCTTATCGCGCACCGAATTCCAGCGTATTACCCAAGATCTCCTCGATCGCACCAAGAAGCCATTTAACCAAGTGGTTGCTGATGCTGGTGTGTCGGTATCCGAAATCGATCACGTTGTGCTTGTAGGTGGCTCAACCCGCATGCCCGCTGTGTCTGAACTGGTGAAGGAAATGACCGGAGGCCGTGAGCCCAATAAGGGTGTTAACCCTGACGAGGTTGTGGCCGTCGGTGCTGCTCTGCAGGCTGGTGTACTCCGCGGTGAAGTCAAGGATGTCTTGCTTCTCGATGTCACGCCACTTTCGCTCGGTATCGAAACCAAGGGCGGTGTAATGACCAAACTGATCGAGCGTAACACCACTATTCCTACCAAGCGTTCGGAGACTTTCACCACCGCTGACGATAACCAGCCTTCGGTGCAAATCCAGGTCTTCCAGGGCGAGCGTGAAATCGCGGCTCACAATAAGCTTCTTGGATCCTTCGAGCTTGGTGGCATTGCCCCTGCTCCTCGCGGTGTGCCGCAAATTGAGGTGACCTTCGATATCGATGCCAACGGCATTGTGCACGTCACCGCAAAGGATAAGGGCACCGGCAAGGAAAATACCATCAAGATCCAAGATGGTTCCGGCCTCTCCCAAGAAGAGATCGATCGCATGGTCAAGGACGCCGAGGCGCACGCCGAGGAAGATAAGAAGCGCCGTGAAGAGCAGGAAACCCGCAACGCTGCCGAGTCGACTGCGTACCAGACCCGTAAATTCGTGGAAGAAAACGGCGATAAGCTTGACGAAGAGCTTAAGACCAAGGTCAACGACGCAGCCGACAAGGTTGATGAGGCCCTCAAGGGAGAGGATCTTGACGCCATTAAGGAAGCCGTAGAGAAGCTCAACACTGAGGCGCAGGAGATGGGCAAGGCTCTATACGAAGCAGAAGCCGCAAAGGCTCAGGCCGAAGAGTCCGGCGATGACAACGTCGTTGACGCTGAAGTTGTTGATGAAGAGGAGAATAAGTAATGAACCACCCCCACGGTGAGCAGCCAGAGGATGACCTCGACCCCACCTTGGAGGATGACTTAGCTGAAGCCCTCGCCGATGTGGACATCACGTCGGTGGATCCCGACGGAGAGCAGGAAGATCCAAAACCTTCTGAGGATGCGGAGTCGCACGAGCCGAAGGAGCCTAGTCTCGAGGAGCAGTTGCGCGAGCGCACCGAGGACCTACAACGGATCAATGCGGAGTATGCCAACTTTAGGCGCCGCACCGCTCAGGAACGTGCTGGAATCATCGAACAGGCGAAAGCACAAGTTCTCACGGAACTTTTGCCACTTCTCGATGACTTCGATCTTGCAGAGCAGCATGGTGATCTGAAAGAAGGCCCGCTCAAGGCTTTTCGCGATAAGTTTGTGTCCATCACCAGGACCCTTAAGGTTGAAGCGTTCGGATTCGAGGGGGATCCCTTCGACGCCGAATGTCACGAGGCCGTGCAAGATCTTTCCGAGGGCGAGGACAAACGCCTGGGAACGATTCTGCGCAAGGGGTACAAGATGAATGAGCGCTTACTGCGTACCGCGATGGTTATTATCACCGATCCCCAGCCCGAGGCTGGTACGAATGAAGGGGAACCTGTCGCCGAGTAGTGAGAACTCGGCACGAACCTCATGCGGCGCCCAGTAGTAGAGATACTGCGGGCGCCGCATTTTCTTGCCCGGATGGGGCTTGATTCTTTTGCATGGTTACCTAGAGTGTTAAGGGTGAATACTTATCCACTACCATCATTTGATTTCCAGGCCCACCGTGGTGGCCGCGGCGAATGGACCGAGGAATCGTACTTAGCTTTTAGTCGCGCGCTTGAGCTCGGAGTTTCCACGCTTGAATTAGATATCGTACTCACTCGGGACCGTGTTCCTGCATGCTGGCACGACCCTGTACTACTGGCAGAGAAATGCGATACCAGGGTCGGGGAGAACGTCTATGATCTTAGCTTCGAAGAGCTCAAACGCGTGCCGTGTGGAAAATTGTTGCCAGATTTTCCTCAAGCCGAGGTGGCGCGAGATAACCGCATACTTTCACTCGCTGAGGTTTTCGATCTCGCTGCTAGTTATGATGTCCACTTCAATATCGAGACCAAGATCGAGGCCGACAAACCACATCTCAGTGCTGAACCTGAAGAATTTGTGAGCGCTATCTTAGATACGGTACAAGCCTTTGGACTCGTGGAGAAAGTGATGATCCAGTCCTTTGATTGGCGTACCTTCCCGCTCGTTCGTGCCTATGATCCGAAGATACCTCTAGTGGCTCTCTGGGATGAGACCACATGGTTTGAAGGTACTCCGTGGGGCCCCTTCGAGGAGGATATTATTGCAGCCGCTCTAAAGAACGGGATATCCGTCTTGAGCCCACAGTATTCTCTCGTTGACTCTGCACTCATAGAAAAAGCGCACGACGCTGGGTTGACGGTCGTGCCGTGGACGGTCAACGATGAGGCAGATCTGCAAGCGCAGTTGGATCTTGGCGTCGACGGGCTGATTACCGATTACCCCTCGCGACTAAAAACACTACTGGATGCGCGCGGAATTTCTTATTAGGGTTCCGTGCCTGAATAAATTCTTAGAAAAGATTAAACGCAGCCACGGGTTGAGGAGACATGGTAGCCTAACGTGTAAGAATTTTTATTCACGCTGAACAAAACTAGAAAGAATAACACCCATGCGCCTCATCCTTCCATCTATCATCACTAGTCTTAGTCTTGCCGCTACTCCCGTGGTTTTAGCAGCTCCAGCTTCCAGTGAGCCCGAAGCTAATAGCGCTATAACCGCTCCAATGGATCCGCCTGGTGATCCTGGTCCCAGTTTTGCCGAGGATGTCAATAATCCACCTTTTCTCGATCCAGCACTCGTGATTCCCGATATTGTGTCTTATTCACTGGTTGGGGCACCTGAAGGGGTGGATATAAATCCCGAAACGGGTGCGCTTATAGTCGATAAGGAACTTTTGCGTGGTCGAGGCGATCAGAGCTTTATTGTGATGATTCGCTTTAGTGACGGCACAACACTCGATCAACCCTTTACTATCGAAGACACAAGTGATGCGCCGCTGAATACTATTGTTACTCCGCACTGGACAGAGACTTATCGGGAAAGTCAGTCCTTCGATATGCAAGCAGGCGGAGGAGAACGCACTCTACCTATCACCTATAGCGGACTACCTCTTGATCCTGCTAAGTTTGTGCACAAAATCGAAATGGTCTCTGCACCTGACTGGGTAACCATGAAAGAAGACGGCACGCTTATTGTCAATCCTGGCAGAGACGTTAATCCTGGTTCCTATCCGGTGAACGTCACTGTGACTTACCGTGACAATTCGTATCAATACCTAGTCGCGACCATGCGTGTATCCGAGGCTGAGCAGCCAAGCGCAAAGGGGCTATGGGCACCGATTCTAGGAGGTATAGTTGCGGCTCTTGCCGCGATCGCTGCGGCCTTCGCCTCATTTGTCAGCTGGTTCTGATAGCTGAGTGGTTGTGGGCGCTAGCAGAAGAACCTGCTCAATAGCGTTCCACGACTTCATTGCTCTGAGGTGCTTGATAGGTGAGGCCAATGGGATTGTGTTGGCCGAGACTCAAGAGTTCACCTTCCGAGGGTTAAATAGCAAGCTGGACTAACAGATCAGCTCTCCCGGAACCCTTTCTCGACTCTTGAGTAAACAAACAAGCGAGATCTGGTCGTAAGATCCTCGAAAGGAGCTTTGCCTGCTCCAACGCAGAGATTACCAAAACCCACTGTACACAGGGAGGCTTAGGGTTTACAGTGATGGAAAAACTCCAGAGGCCTCTCATTGCTGATTCTCGATTGAAGCCCCTAATCTGTGGCTAGCGTCATAATGATAGAGCGGTCCAACTCCTGGTAGTAGAGCGCTAGCACTCCCTGGTGCTCCTGGTCACTGTCTATATCCAAAGACTGCCGTGTCATCATGGAGGTGAAAATTTGGCAGATAGGCGAAGGCCGCATGACCCCTTAAGCACATCCGCCGATTGTGCGACGATTCAGACCGTTGACCACTTTGTCCTGTGTCGCAGATTCTGTGATACGCAATTTCCGCGTCCTTTCACAAGAAACCGCTACTTTTTGGCTCATATATCTTTGGAAAAGGAGGATAATCCCCATGCTTTCCACACCAAATATGGAAGCTCGATCTTAAACTATATGTATGGTGTTTCAGATGGTGGAGGAAAATATATCGACCCCAATGGGCCGTCCCACTTCCAGATTGATACCTACACAGTCGATGTGAAATCATGGAGCTGGAGTAAAGGCCAGTTAATAAGATCCCTGCTTTTCCAGCCCTAGCGCTAGTACGGTAAAAGGCGCCGCAACGGATACGTGTCTCTAGACTTTTGAACCTGCCGTCGACACCGTCATATCCCGCCGGAAGATGGTGGTCTTTGATTATCCCCTTTGCCTTTTAAGAGCCTTTAATCAACCTCAGAATGCCTCAAGAAGACCTATTGCACTGATAATCTCCTCGTCAATCGAAAACACTTAACCAGTGCGTATTTTCCATAACAGAAGACTTCCTGTGCGTATTGCTTTCTTCCTTAAAAGTACATGCTAGGTACGATATATTCATTGGCTCCAGGCGTCTAGCTCGGTATTGAAACGCTTCGTCGCATCATAAAATTTGACTATCCAATGCTGACAAAACTCTTTCCGATGAGATCTAGTTAACTTTATTTGGCTGGGTGCGAGCCATAACACTAGGGTTCATTTTAGGTTCTATATAACATTCGTATTCATGGCTAGAGAGAGATGGTTGATGAGTAAAACACGCATCATCCTCACTACCGTGGCTGCTGTGAGCTTAATAGCCCAAGGTGCCAAAGTAGTAGGAGAAGAATCGCTCATTCCAGCAGCTCATGCGACGGACCTCGCATCAGCGGTAGTAGCTGGAGATTTTCAAGAACAAGCTGGTTGCGCCAAGAACTGGGCCGAAACATGCCCCAATACTCAAATGGAGCGCAAAGGAGATCACTACACCAAACGGATCGACTTTCCGGCAGGTAAAAGTGAATTCAAGATTGTACTAGATGGTAATTGGAGCAACAGCTACGGTATTCCTTCCGGTGGCACCGATAAGAACGTAGAGCTTAAGCTGGCAGCGCCTACCACTCTGGAAGTTAGTTTTGATCCCACAACTAAACATGTGGGAATTCGAGCCCCTCAAGGGTTCGCGGAGAATAGCGAGACTGTTCAGAATTATCGAGACACCGACCGTGAGATCGTCGGAAAGCCGTACCGCAATGAGAATGCTGGAAAGAATTTCTACTTTGTTCTCGCGGATCGCTTCAATAATGGTGACCCCTCGAATGATCGTGGCCTCATTGACGGCGAAGATAATCGCCTCAACCACGGCTTTGACCCCACCTCCAAAGGCTTCTACCACGGCGGCGACCTGAAGGGCCTCATTGACAAGATCGACTATATAGCAGGGCTAGGAACAACAGCTTTGTGGCTCAGCCCCAGCTTTAAGAACCGGGCAGTGCAGGGCGAAGGTGATCAGGCTACCGCTGGATATCATGGCTATTGGATCACCGATTTCACCCAGATCGACCCTCATCTAGGTACCAACGACGAGATGAAGCAGCTGATCGCTGCCGCTCATAATAGGGGTATGAAGGTCTACTTCGATATCGTGGTCAACCACACTGCCGATATCATCCAGCTTGCCGGGGGTAATGGGTCCGCGGGCAAGACCTATATGAACCTCGCCGATCACCCCTATAAAGATGCTCAGGGCCAGCCCTTTACACTTAGTGATTACGTGGGCACGGGCAAAGCGTTCCCCGAACTTAATCAGGATTCTTTCCCTTTTACCCTCAGCCGTGATGATTCCATCACTCTGGTTCCCGACTGGCTCAATGATCCGACCTATTACCACAACCGAGGTAACGTAGATTTCAATTCCTCGGGTGAAGACGATATCTACGGTGATTTCGCTAACCTGGATGATCTCTTCACTGAACATCCAAAAGTGGTTGACGGTATGACCGAGATTTACAGCGCCTGGGTTGACGCTGGCCTTGACGGTTTCCGTATCGATACCGCCAAGCACGTGAATTTCGAATTCTGGAAGGAATGGACCAAACGTATTAAAGAGCATGCTGCTCAGACTGGACGCAGCGATTTCTTCATGTTCGGCGAAGCCTATGATCGGGAAGCCGACAAGCTCGCTCGCTATATGCGCGAAAGCGATATGGATGCTGTCCTAGACTTCGGTTTCCAGAACCGTGTTAAGGACTTTGCATCTGGTGCCTCCACCGAATCCTTGGCGGGGCTTTTTAGAGATGATGCCCACTATATTACTGAGCACTCAGATGCCAGCGTGCTGCCTACTTTCCTCGGCAATCACGATATGGGGCGTATTGGTTCCTTCCTCAGCTCAACCGATAATCCGCTCAAGCGCTCTGAGTTAGCGCACTCGACGATGTTCCTAACCCGCGGACAACCTGTTGTCTACTATGGCGATGAGCAAGGATTCATCGGTAACGGTGGTGACAAAGAAGCCCGCCAAGATATGTTCGCTACCCAAGTTGTAGACGTGAAGAGTGAAAAGCTCTTAGATGGCAGTACCTTTGGCGATGGCGATCATTTTGACGAAAACGCGGGACTCTACCAGCACATCAAGGCACTAGCTGAACTGCGTCGGGAGCACAAAGCTCTGCGCGAAGGCGCCCAAATTGAGCGTTGGAAGAGCAGTGGCCCAGGTGTCTATGCCTTTAGCCGCATTGATACTGATGAAAAAGTTGAGTACCTCGTCGCGCTGAACAATAGTGCGAGCGCCCAGACGGTGTCTCCAAAGGCTCTCAGCAAAGATGCCACGCTGACGAAGATCTACGGCAACGGTCCCGATACTCTCAATACCGGCGCCGATGGGGCAGTGGAGATCGAAGTTCCTGGACTATCCGCTAGTGTCTATAAGGCACAAAAGCAGGTATCTGGTTCCGTGACTGGTGGCCTTACGGTTAAAGGCCACGCCCTTGAGGGTCTAGCACCTATCGGAACCGATATTTCGGGAGATAGCTGGTCTGAAACCTCCTTCGCGTGGCGTATCCAGGGTGATACTGACTGGAACAAGCTTGGTACCGCCACTGGTGCTCGCGCTATGGTATACCACAATGTTTCCGCACTCGAGCCAGGTACTGTGGTGGAATACCGCACGGTGACTGTCGATGCGGACGGTAATAAGACGGCCTCCTCCGGGTGGGGTGTCGTGGGGCAAGATCTTGCCGTTCCTGGCACCGAGATTGAACCTTTCGGACCAGCGGTGGCTGGCTCCTTCACTGCCGCTCTCTGCGGATCTGACTGGATGCCGTCTTGTGAAAAGATGAAGCTTATTCGCGTTGCGGGCTCTGACTGGTCTACTCTGACCGTCCCTGTCGCCCAAGGTGATCACAAATACAAGATCGCTGTGGGTGGAGATTGGAAGGAGAACTACGGCAAGAATTCCGCCACCACCGACGAGAGCACCCCGAATGGATCAGACGTTAAATTCTCTCTCACCAGCGAAGAGGACGTAACCTTCTTCTATAACAACGTCACTCATGAGTTCTTTAATACTGTCGAGCACCCAGCCATCACTTTGCCGGGCACTTTCGGCGGCGCCTTAGAGTGCCCTCGTGGTTCGCAGGGAGATCTCAGCGGTAACGAATACGGCAACTGGGGGCCAGCTTGCCTCAACTCACTGATGACTCGAACCGGTGAGCATACCTACGAGTTTGAATCGAAGGCTATCCCTGCCGGTAACTACGAGTTCAAAGTGGCCTATAACCGCACGTGGGACACCAGCTTCGGCGACGGCAGCGGTAACTATAAACTGAACTTTGAGGGTAAAGCCGATAAATATCCACGGTTCATCTGGAATGACGAATCGAATACTCTCAGCACTGAACTGCTCGATCGTGGCTCCTTGGAGCAGAAAGATCGCAGCGCGATCTGGTTGGATGAGCGCACCATAGCGCTACCACCAGCTCTTCTCGAGGGCCGCAATGCTCTCGAGGTCAGCGTTGATCTTATTAGCGTTAGTGACGGCCAAGCCGTTGTGAAGGGCGGAACAGGTGCCTCAACAAAGGACGGCGCTCAAGCCGAGAGCATCAATCTGGAATCGCTCGGTGCCCTCTCATTAGAATTGGCGCAACAAAATCCCTATATCCGTGACTACTTAAGCTACCGAGTACCCGCTAGTGTCACAACCGATAAGATCAAAACTATGCTCGGCGGTGGATTAGGAGTCGCTGTCTATGCAAAGGGGCAGCAAGCCGAGGCGCTCAATGTCACGGGTGTCCAAATTCCTGGCGTCATCGATGCTGTTTTCGCACCTGCGCTACAGGAACAGCTCGGCGTTATCTTCAATGGTGATACCCCCACCTTGAAGCTGTGGGCTCCCACTGCTCATCAGGTGTCCGTGGAACTCTACCCCGATAGCACAGGGGTAGGGGCAACCGAATCGCGCGATTTAGACTACGACGATGCGACGGGTATCTGGAGCATTACGGGTGATCCCTCATGGAAGAACCGGGCCTATAAATATAAGGTCCGGGTATGGAATCCTACGGATAACGAGATTACCGATACGTTGGTTACAGATCCCTATTCCATTGGTTTGACCCCGAATTCACAGCAGTCGGTAATTGTCGATCTGAATGATCCGGCACTCAAGCCTGATGGCTGGGACGCTCTAGAAGTGCCCAGCTTGGCAAATCCCGCTGACCAGATGATTTACGAACTCCATGTTCGCGATTTCTCTATCGCTGATAACACAGTGTCGCCGGAACATCGTGGTAAATATCTAGCATTTACCGAGAAGAATTCCGCCTCGGTCAAGCACCTCAAGCAGCTTGCCGACGCTGGCCTAAATACCGTGCACCTACTTCCTACCAACGATATTGCCTCGATCCCTGAGGTTAATCAGGACCAGCCAGCTATTGAGGCCAATCCTGCACCCGATAGCGAGCAACCTCAAGCTGCTGTGGCCGCTACCGCGAAAACCGATGGCTTCAACTGGGGCTATGATCCGTATCACTATATGACCCCTGAGGGCTCCTACGCCTCCGATCCGCAAGCACCCAGCCGCATTAAGGAATACCGCAGCATGGTGCAAGCACTTGCTGGTATGAATCTGCGCGTCGTTAGTGATCAGGTATATAACCACACCTATGGTGCAGGCACTGGGGAATACAGCGTCTTAGATAAAGTTGTTCCAGGCTATTACCACCGACTCAACCCGAACGGATCTATAGCTAACTCAACCTGCTGCGATAACCTCGCTACCGAGCATAAATTCATGGAAAAGCTCATGATCGACTCAGTATTGAGTTGGGCGAAGAATTATCGCATTGACGGTTTCCGCTTTGACCTCATGGGCCACCACTCAGCCGAGAATCTCAAGGCTGTGCAGCGGGCTCTTCAGGGCCTGACCAAGGAAAAGGATGGAATCGACGGTAGCCGGATCTATCTCTACGGTGAGGGCTGGAATTTTGGTGAAGTACAAGATGGTCAACGCTTCCCGCAAGCGATCCAAGGCAACCTTTCCGGCACCAATATCGGTACCTTCAACGATAAATTGCGCAATGGTGTCCACGGACACGAAGGGACGGAACAAGGTTTCGGCACTGGTCTAGTAACCGCCCCGAATGGCCATCCGCAAAAGGGGGAAGGCCACCTCGAGCACTTGCAGGATATTATCAAGGTCGGCATGGCCGGTAACCTCGCTGATTTTGAATTCGACTCTAAAGATGGCCGTAAATTCGGCCGGGATCTCGTCCTAGACGGCCAACAGGTCGGTTATGGTCTGACCCCAGGCGATACTGTCAACTATGTTGATGCTCACGATAACCAAACCCTTTATGATCTCAGCGTGCTCCAGCTGCCGCTCGATACCACCATGGAGGATCGAGTATTGATGAATACCGTGCAGTTGGCAACGGTCACATTAGGCCAGTCTCCGGCATTCTGGCACGCTGGTACGGAATTCATGCGTTCGAAGTCGCTTGATCGAGATTCCTATAACGCCGGAGATCATTTCAACAAACTCGATCTCTCAGGTCAGACTCACAATTTCGGCGTCGGCCTGCCATCGGAGGAGAAGAACGGTGATAAGTGGAATGAGTACCGCCCACTGCTGAATAACCCCGCGCTGAAAGCATCACCTGCGGATCTTGAGCTGTCCAATAAATTGGCTCAGGAATTGCTACAGCTACGGTCGGCTACCAAGCTGATGCACCTAGGGGATACAGAGCTGATCAAGCAAAAGATCAGTTTCCCCAAGGGACCACATGGCATGATCACCATGCATATCGATGACCGTCAGGGCGAAGATATCGACGAGAACCTTGCTGGCGTCGTCGTCGCCATCAACGCTGCCCCGAACGCCGGTACTGTGCGTATTGGCAATCTTAAAGGTGAGGAAATTGTTGTCTCCGATATCCTCAAGGCCAACCCGCGCATAAAGGACGTACAGTGGAATCCCACTGAAGGGGACCTCACAATCCCTGCCCGCACGGTCGTGGTGATGAATCATAAGGCTCAGGGCCTGGCCGACCGCCACACCCCACTATGGGAAAAGATCGAGGTTGTCCGCGGTACAGCCACAGCGATCCAAGGGGTTAGATTTGAGCCCTACTTCATTGATCCAGACGCAAGCGTGCGCGGCTACGAGCTTCAAGCCGGTGCACCTGACTGGTTGACCATCAATGATGAGGGGCAGCTATCCGCTGCACCAGGTGCGAATATCGAGGTGGGCGAAGTCACAGCAAAGGTCACTGTCACCTACATCGATGACACCACAGATGAAGTCGATATAACGGTGAATGTCTTGCCGAATGATAGCGATCAAAACCAGGATCTCAGTTATAACGATGTGAGTGTGACAGCTGGCGGTCCCGAAGGAACGACTGCAATCAGCAAGACAATACCTGGCACCACCTATACGCTTGCTGCAGGTCATCCTGAGTGGGTCAGCATTGACGGGAAGACTGGAATTGTCACTGTCAATCCTGCAGCCTCGGTAAGCCCTGAGCAATACCCGGTTACCGTGGACGTTCAGTTCGCAGACTATACGACCACCCAGATACAGTTCACGGTTACTGTCAGCCCGCAACCTTTAGTTGCGGATCTATACCAACCGTCCTATGCAGAGCTCAGTGTCGCTCGTGGCACCCAAGCGGTACAACAAGAGGTCACCTTCGATCCGGTGATCTCCGACCAGGCCGCCACAATCCGAGGATTTGCCCTCAAAGATGGGGCTCCTCAGTGGTTGAGCGTCAATGATCACGGCCAGCTCGAAGCGCAACCAGGCGCTGATATCCCAGTAGGTGAGGTCAACGCAACGGTGGTGATCACCTATACCGACAACAGCACTGATGAGGCTGAGGTGACGGTGAAGGTGAACCAGAATCAAGCCGATGCTTCCGATCTGACCTATCCAGAGCACAGCATCAAGGCTGGTAGCGGTGAGGTTCGGGTATCTCCAGAGAATTACGAGAATGATACTGATCTCAGCCTGCCGGCTGATCACCCTGAGTGGATCAGTATTGCTGACAAGGGAGTACTCGTTGTCAACCCGCCTGCCGATACCGCAGCTGAGCGTTATGAGACTACCGTGACCGCTCGGTTTGCAGATGGATCCACTAAGACTGTCCCAGTGATAGTAAATGTAGGTTCTTATCTCAATCAGCAGATCACTCCCACGTGGGAAGACGTGACGGTAAGCCGTGGTATTGGTTCAGCGAGTGCTGAGGTCCACATCGATCCAGCCGACCGCGCCGAAGAAATCACCAGCTATGAGCTCGTGGATGCTCCCGAGTGGGTGAGTATCACTGACAGTGGCACAGTTCAGGCCGCGCCGGGTGCGCAGGTGGACATTGCCCCAGTGGCTATCAAGGTCAGGGTTACCTATCAGGATGCCAGCGTCGATGAGGTTTCCCTCACGGTGACAGTAACCGGCAACCACGCAGACGCGGCTGGTGACCTGAATTATCCTGATAGCACCCTTGTCAACGGCCAGAGCATCGATATTGCACCAAGTAGCACTGAGAATATTGAGCAGGTAACTGTCTCAGATGCTGTACACAGCGATATCACCGTGCAACCGGATCACAGCCTCCGCGTTACCGGCACGAGTGAGGGTACCGAGCAGGTCAACGTCACCGTGCGTTTTGTTGATGGCTCGACAAAGGTTGTGGATATGAGGATCACTGTGCAGCCGATTGCTCACGCAGAGAAATTCCAGCCGCGTTATGAAAATATCGAGATTATTGCAGGTCAATCTACGACTGTGGCAGTTCTGGATAGTCCCGAAGGCGCTCAGTTTGCTCTCAAGAATGCCCCTTCGTGGGTCACTATCAATACTGAGACCGGCGAATTGCAGCTACGTCCTGGTGCCGAACTGGGAGACGACTCCATTCCCGTCACCGTTACTGTGACATACTCGGATCAATCTCAGGAGGATATCAACGCACGCGTGAGCCTCAAGGAATCCTTGGCACACGCAAGCGATCCGAAATGGACTATCAACGCAGCTCCTCGACCGGGTACATCCGTTGTAGTTCCGAAGGTAGGCGATAGTGCGCTGCGTATTCAGGAAGTGACCGTGCCGAATGATTCCACGGTGAGCGTGGAGTTGCTGGACAACGGCGATATGAAGATCACGGTAGCCGATGACGAAAATCTGGCTGGTCAGATCCTCAAGCCACTTGTTCGGGTGACTTTTGAGGACGGCTCTACGTCCGAGGTTCCCCTCGAGGTTCTCGTGGCACCAAAGTTCAAGGCCGATATCAAGGATAAGACCAAGTGGGTAGCTCATGCAGATGAAGCCGTGAGCTGGTCTAAGCCAGATTCTACCCCCGCGTGGTATTCCATTAATGATCGCGGCGAGCTCACCGTCACTCCAGATGCGCCAGTGGGTACCCACGATATCGTGGTCCTCGCGCAGTACGGCTCTACCACGGTGCCTGTGACTGCAACGGTCAAGATCGAGGAGCCAAAACAGCCTACTCCACCGGCAGAGGATGGTTCCTCCGCTGGGCCAACTGGCTGGAAGATCTGGGTTCCAATTGTGGCACTCCTTGGCGGCATTCTTGCAGCCTTGGTATCAGTCACCCTCGATCCCCATAGCCCACTACGGCAACTCTTCGGTTGGCGCTAGGAATAGCTAGATAAAAAACTCCCCGCCGCTGCGTGATGTGACCCATGCGCAGCGGTGGGGAGTTTTTGTGGATTTCCTTAAACTCGTGTCCTTTAGGTGATTGCTGCTCTAAGCTGAGGGGGATTTTATTCGATATTTCCTCATGCTAGAAAGAGATTCCAGTGAAGAAACTACTCTCGATCACCACCGCGGTGGTCCTCACCTTAACTTCTGTTGCTGTTGCCCAACCACTGAGCGCGCAACCAGCGCCGACTCCAGCGAATCAGCAGCTCGCCTCTGCGACTTTATACTCTGCACCCCTGTCTACCACTGCGCACCTATCCGACACGCGCCCAGTATCCCAGAAGGAGCAGCAGGTAACCGCTGATAGCTCAGCCGATGAAGCTCAGGATACGACCACGGAGAAGCCGGGTGAGAGTTCACAACCAACACCTCAGTGGCGGATCTTTACTGATTCTGTCAAGCATTTCTTTGATACCGTCTTCTTGGCTTTGGCGGCCTTCTTTGGCGCAGTCGACTGGTGGACGCCTTTGTTTGGTAGTAGCGACTAGGGGAAGCTCACTGGCATCACCTTGTGATTTTCTGCGCCCAATACGCTAAACTTTAGTGTCATAGACTCAACTTAGTTATTAAAGGAGAATATGCCATGGCCGTTAAAAACGAATGGGCGGAGAGAGATTATTACGCCGATCTCGGAGTCTCCTCACAGGCTTCCGAGGGGGACATTAAGCGGGCGTACCGCAAATTAGCTCGCGATAACCACCCGGATTCTCACCCCGGGGATACCGTTCGCGAGGAGCGCTTTAAAAAAGTGGCTCAAGCTTATGACGTCTTAGGCGACGAGGAAAAACGTAAAGAGTACGACGATTTCCGCACCATGTTGAAAAATGGCGGCGGTTTTGGGGGTGGTTTCCCCACTGGTGGGGGGTTTCGGGCGCACGACTTCGACCTCTCCGATCTCTTTGGACGAGGTGGAGCGGCTGGCGCGACAGGCGGCTTTGGGGATATCTTCGGTAGCGCTTTCGGTGGCGGCGCTGGTCATCGCAACCCAACTCGGCAAACGCGGGGATCCGATGTCGAAACCGAAGTCACCATTGAATTCCGTGAGGCCGCGAAGGGGACGACGTTTCCCATTCAATTAACCGGTAATGCGCCGTGCGCAGCTTGCCACGGTTCCGGCTCCCAAACAGGCGAGGTTAGCACCTGCCCAACATGCCACGGTTCCGGCTTCAAGTCCGAAAATCGAGGTGCCTTCGGTTTCTCTGCACCGTGCACGGATTGTGGAGGCGATGGGAAAAAAATCAATGACCCGTGTTCTGCCTGCCGCTCCACTGGCACAGTGCGACGCTCCCGCTCGATAACGGTGAGGATTCCAGCTGGAGTTGAGGACGGCCAAAAGGTCCGACTCGCGGGGCAAGGAGAAGCGGGCCCCCATGGCTTACCAGCGGGTGACCTGTTTGTTCATGTCCATGTCAAGCAGGACCCACTCTTTAAGCGCAAAGGCTTAGATCTTGAGGTAAAAGTTCCGGTTAGCTTTGCTGAGTTATCTCTTGGCGATACCATCTCGGTTCCTACCCTTGATTCTCCCGTTACACTTAAAATTCCTGCAGGTACCCCGAATGGTCGTGTCTTGCGTGTTCGGGGGCGGGGCATTTCGCGACGTAATGGCGACACAGGAGATCTTCGAGTGAAACTGGATCTCGTTGTACCTACCTCACTCGACTCAGAAGCGCTGGCAGCTCTGCAGCAATATGCGTTGGCCGAGCAGAAATCAGGTTTCGATCCTCGCGCCAACTGGGCCGGACATACGCACTAATGAACAGCAAACAGACTGAAAGAGTTGATTGTCATGGGTCGAAAGAATGACAACCCAAACTTTGAAGACACTGAGCAAGTTTTTGTTATCTCCGTAGCTGCGGAACTCTGCGGAATGCACGCCCAAACGCTGCGTACATATGATCGCCTGGGAATAGTCACCCCCCAGCGCACCAGCGGTGGGGGGCGACGGTACTCCTATGAGGACGTAGAACTGCTCCGCACGGTGCAACGTTTAAGCCAAGAAGATGGCGTCAATCTCGCAGGTATCAAGGCCATTATCGAACTTAAACGGGATAACGATCGGCTTCGGGCGCAGTTGCGTCAAACCCAGAGTGAATTAACTGAACTCCAGCGCCATATCAACCGCCCCCGGGGGGAGATCGTTCATGTCCCGCGTTCCACGGCGGTCGTGATGTGGGAACCCCGCCGAGGCAAGCGCAGATAATATCAATTAAGTCCAAGTGCCGCGTTGATATCCGCGCGGCACTTCTCGTCAGTATCGTAGCCACTGTGGGAGACCGCGCAGGTGAGGGTTTTATCGGCAATTTCTTGAGGATCAGGACCGTGGATGCCACCGGTGGGGCTATTGACTAAACGGATAATATCGGTTTCCCCTTCGACGTTAATAATTGGTCCATCGAGATGTATATCCTCTCGGGAAGCGGTGCCTAGCCCCGGAGCTCCCAATACTACGAGTGCGTCAAGGGGATTATCGTCACCGGGCTGGGCACTCATCGCAAGGGGCAGCGCCCCGTAGGAGTGACCCTCTCCGTATAAAAAGGCGTGTGGGGCGCGGCTACGTAGAGATTTTAGGAACTCGTTGATGGCAGGTGCATCCCGGCGCGCCCATCGTTTACTGATGGCAGCGCTAAGAGTGGGAGGGGCCTGATAATTGAGGTAGCTGATGATCGCTGCAGAACCCTTAGAGTCTCGCTGCAGTTGGGCCGCAGTCTCGAGGCGCCCTACCCAAGAATGTGGGTCGGAGGAGCCGGTGCCGGCGATTTTAGTTTCAATGTGCTGCGCTTTTTCGATATCTCCAAAAGCCACCACAATGCCGTCGTGGTCTATTTCAATGAGCCGCGCATGGGGGTTCGAATCGAGGAACTCTGCGATGCCTGGAAAATCGTAGCTCTCTAATTTCGCACGTGCTTGGACATGGATGTCATCGATGCTTAGGTCCTGAGACTCAGCGAAGTAAAGGCCGCGCGGATCTAATGGGTGACTACAGGAGGGGTGTAGGGATTCAATTTCTATACTGCATTGCGTATCTAAATAGTTCGAGGCAGCGTCGATATAGTTAAGTGCCGTGCGCACGAGCGGAATATGGGCGAGCGCGTAGTCGGCAACGGCAATGAGATGGCGCTGTGGGCCAATGATAATGCCAAGAGCGCGCGCTAGGCTCCTTATCCGGCGCGCATAGTCTTCTAATTCCGCTTGAGCCTCGGCGGTGGCGAGCAGAATATGGGCGATGAGGGTGATCAGGTCAGCGTGCTGGCGGTACGCGTTGGTAATTTTCTTAGCTCTTACCAGCCCTTGTTCTAAGGCGAGACCAGCAGTGTGGTCCGCAAAAGCCTGGAATCGTTGCTCAGCAGCCGCAACCTCATCTGAGAGCTTTGTGGTTTGCTGGAGCAGTTCGTGGGCGCTGCGCTCCAATTCTACCGAGCGCAGTGGAAGGTCTAGTTCAGTCATGGTCCAACTCCAGAGCGAGATCTGTATCTAGGTTTTCGCACCGACGAAGAAAAGCGTTGAGTGCATCCACGTGGTCATTATGGGCACGAATGGAGTCTCCGATCTGCAAATTAAGGTACGCGGTTGTGGAGCGCAGGCTATCAGCAGTTCGACTGGGTGAGATCACAGGGTTGATGAGAGAGGGGATCAGCAGGGGTTGCAGGAGCTGCCGTGCGTGGGAGTTAAATGAGATATCCATAATATAAAGCACACCGCACGTCGGTTCTCGTCGCATGTCGAGACTTGTCGCATTGGGGGAATCTGTGGATAACTTTCTCCGCGTTCTCGATATAGGGTAGTAGGCATGAAAATCGCGATGGCTCAGATGACGTCCGCTACTGACAAGCAGGAAAATTTACAGCAGATTCACACCTATGTGCGTAGGGCGCATGCACAAGGTGCACGAATGGTTATCTTCCCAGAAGCTACGATGCAAGCTTTTGCCTCAGGCAGGCTTGATCTCCAAGCGGAGGAAATCTCTGGCCCATTCGTCGAGAGCTTAAAGCTGTGGGCTCACCAGTATGATGTGGCAATCGTGGCTGGTATTTTCACTCCTGCTGATACGGTGGGGGATATTCAGCGGGTCTTCAATACATTGGTATTTGTCCACCCGCACCAACAGGTAGATATCTATCACAAGATCCACGTCTATGACGCCTATGGTTTCCAGGAATCCGAAACGGTCAAGCCCGGAGGGGATATGAAAGTCGTGGATTTTGATGGTATACGCTTCGGCCTGAGTATCTGTTATGACGTGCGTTTCCCCACCCTCTATCAGGATCTTGCGCGATCCGGTGCCGAGGTTATCTTAATCCCCATGTCATGGGCTGGTGGGGAGGGGAAACGGGCACAGAGAGATACCTTAATTGGTGCCCGCGCTCTTGATTCCACGAGCTTTATTGTGGCGGTTGATCAGGCTCCCCCAAAGGATGCTAAAGATTCTCAGCCGCTGGGTGTGGGGTTCTCGCAGGCGATTAGCCCAGAAGGAAGGGTTCTTGTGACCTTAGGCCCCGATAGCCAACTGGGGCTCGTCGATATTGATCCCGCTATGGTCGCCGAAGCTCGACGCCGATTACCTATCCTCTAGTCCCAGAAGTAGCGGTGCCGATAGTCGAGGGTTTGAATATTTTCCGCTGGAGTCCCGTGAGCGATGAGATTGTCACGGGTGCCGCGTACGTCCTCAGTGTCACCAAAGATGATGATGTGATGGCCCGACCATGTACCAAAACTGGAGATATGTTCGCCCGCGCAGCCAATATGGGGCAGGTGCAATCCTCGTGGCGCAATCGAATGCTCAGTTGCTCCTACCCACCACGCATCTTCCGCGTGGCTAATGACTGGAACAATAAAAAGCCAGGGCGCGGTCGATGCTATATGCCACAAGGAGCGCAATTCATATAACTCGCCAGGATAATTGGCACATACGAAGAGGTAGGTGCGCGGCGGGTTGGTCCTTTTGAAGAGGTCGAGAATGATCGCGCGAGCGCCAGCTAGTCCGGTTCCGTGGGCGATGAGGAGAAGGTCTTCGGTCTCGTCGATATAAAATCCGCCGCCTGCTAGTCCGAAGAGCCAGCGGTCACCGGGTTGCGCGTGCGCCAACGCTGTGGAGCTTGCATTGCTAGTGCGCACGTGAAATTCGATCTGACATGCGTCATTAGCGGGTATTGAAGGAAGAAGGTCGCGCCAGCGGCCTTGGGTGTAGTTTGAGGTGACTGGAATAAATTGTCCAGGCTGATAGCTCAGCGGCTCATCAGTAATAATGCGGATGCAGTGGATAAAGCGCGAGCGTTTAGCTACCTCAACCACTTCGCCACCAATCGGGCGGGCAGAGGATCGAGCAGTCTCAGTCTCTACAAGGTGAATGATTTCGCCGATGAACTGCTGGGAACGAAAACCTGCAGAAAACCCTAAAGGCTCACAGTGGTGGAGAAATTCCGGCACTATGGTTTGAATAAGACCTGGTAGATCACTAGCACCCTGGTGAAGCGCGGTATGGATTGCGCGGATAAGAACTGTACGCCCTCGAGAGCTGAGCGCTCCGTTTATATCGGCGAGACGAAAAAGCTCCGTAATGGCGCGATCGAGGGGAAAATCTGAGCCTAGGGCTGCCCGCATATACTGATGGCGCCCAAGGTAATCAGCCGCCGCCCGAAGAGCCAGCGGGTGGGTGGATAAATACCGGTAGATCTCTTGAGCCCATCCCAGTTCGAGCCGCTGAGGTGGGGTAGGCTCGATGGAATTCACGAGCCTTAGTCTACTGAATATAGAGCCTAAACGCTATTGTCCGCATAGACTTCTTAGACCATTTAAAGGCCGTGGTTTTTGACGAGTTCGGGAGCGATGTGGATGGCAAAATTGTTCAATAGTCGAATATTTGCATCCAATCCGGCGAGATTCGGAATGGCAAGCATGAGGGTATCTGCTGCACAGACCGCTCGATCCGCCAATAGAGTTTTAAGGATATTCTCTGGGGTATCGATGAGCCGCTGACCGAGGATGGCTTGCTGACCGTCGAGCATACTGTGCCTTTCAGAAGAGCCTGAGCCAGGGGTGCCAAAATCCCTGCGGTCGCGCTCATTGACGATAGGAATAATAGTCCGAGTTACCGATACTCGCGGTTCACGGCTCCAGCCCGCTTCCGTCCACGCCTCTTTGTAGGCCATAATGTGCTGGTATTGGGCCTCGCTGAGGGTGGTGGTCCGGGAATCAAATACCAAGGTGGAACTCATGAGGTTGACCCCGTCACGAGCGGATTGAATCGCCGAGGCCTGAGATCCGGCACCCCACCAAATCAAGGAACTAAGATTTCCCACGTCGGGAGTAATACTTAATGGCTTACCTGGAGCATAAATCCGAGGATATTGTTGGTCGCTCGGGGCGGCGACGGCTTGAGGCTCACCACGGGCGGCGGAAAGAAATGTTAAGAATTTTTCGCGCGCAAGATCCTGAGCTTTTGGTTCCGAGCTGTGATAGCCAAAGGCTTCCCACCCCTTGTATACCTGTTCGGGTGAGCCACGGCTAATTCCAATAGCTAAACGCCCATCAGCGAGATGATTAAGTGCGGCCAATTCCTCAGCGAGATAGAGAGGATTCTCGTAGCGCATATCAATGACCCCGGTGCCTATTTCAATGGTGGAGGTTCGTGCGGCAATGGCCGAGAGAAGAGGGATGGGGGCGCTATATTGCGGCGAAAAGTGGTGGACGCGAAAATAGGCTCCGTTGACTCCTAAGGATTCGGCCGCGATTGCTAGTTCAAGTCCTTCTTTAAGGGCACGTCCCGGGGGAAAGGAACGATTGTGATGGCCGAAGCTTAGAAAGCCGAAAGATTTCATGACCCCCATCCAACACCATTTGGTGACGTTTCAACAGTTTCAGGAAGAGATACTGAAACTTGAGTGGAATAGGCTTAACTTTTGCGAAGAGTTGCTGTATTATGATCTCAAAGGTTGAGTTATACAAGCTCAACTTCATTAAATATAAAACGATAACTCAAGGAGCATCATGAGTGACTTCAAGTACACCACAAAAACCCAAGAGGCCCTCCAGCAGGCCCAACACCAAGCGGCTTCATTAGGAAACCCTGATATTAGGCCGGCACATATATTATCGGCCATTCTAGGTCAAGAAGATGGCATCGCGAGCCCTGTGCTACGAGCCACCGGAGTGGACCCCGAGGTGGTGCGAAAGGAATCTGAGCAGTTAGTAGCTTCCTATCCTTCGGCTCAAGGCCAAGGCCTAGCAAATCCCAATCTGAGCCGCGATAGTCTTAATATTCTGACCAATGCTCGAGAGTTAATGAGCGAATTAGGTGATGAATATATCTCGACCGAAGTGCTGCTTGCAGCTATTGCGCGGGGAGATACCGATGCCGCGCATTTGATGACAAAGCGGGGAGCTACCTACGAAGTTATCAAGGAAGCGTTTCCGTCGGTGCGCGGCTCCCACACAGTCACCAGTGAGGATCCGGAAGGGCAATTTCAGGCTTTGGAGAAATACTCCACTGATCTCACCCAGCGTGCTCGGGAAGGCAAGATCGATCCGGTCATTGGGCGCGACGCGGAAATACGCCGTGTCGTCCAGGTGCTATCGCGGCGAACCAAGAATAATCCTGTCCTCATCGGTGAGCCGGGCGTTGGTAAGACAGCAATCGTCGAAGGTTTAGCTCGCCGAATCGTTGCTGGAGATGTTCCTGAATCCTTAAAAGGTAAGACTTTAGTCTCCTTGGACCTCGGGTCCATGGTCGCCGGCGCAAAATATCGCGGAGAATTCGAGGAACGCCTCAAGGCAGTCCTCGACGAGATTAAGGGAGCCAACGGGCAGATCATCACCTTTATTGATGAGCTACACACCATTGTGGGAGCGGGGGCAACCGGTGATTCCGCTATGGACGCAGGCAATATGATCAAACCACTTCTCGCCCGCGGGGAGCTGCGTCTCGTCGGTGCCACCACCCTAGATGAGTACCGTAAATATATCGAAAAAGATGCCGCTCTAGAGCGCCGCTTCCAGCAGGTATTTGCCGCTGAACCTTCGGTCGAAGATGCTGTCGGTATTTTGCGTGGCTTAAAAGAGCGCTACGAGGTGCACCACGGTGTCCGGATCCAAGACTCCGCTCTGGTTGCGGCGGCCACTCTATCGGATCGCTATATCACCTCCAGATTCCTCCCTGATAAGGCCATTGATTTGGTTGACGAGGCTGCCTCACGGTTGCGTATGGAGATCGACTCGTCGCCGCAGGAGATCGACGCCATTGAACGCATTGTGCGGCGACTAGAAATTGAAGAGATGGCACTGACGAAGGAGACTGACGCCGCCTCTCAAGAACGCCTTGCTGCTCTGCGTAGTGAACTCGCCAATGAACGCGAGCACCTCGGCGAACTCACAGCACGCTGGAATAACGAGAAGGCAGCCATTGACACGGTCAGAAAGCTGAAGGAAGAACTAGAAGAACTACGTCAAGAATCGGAAATCGCAGAACGCGACGGCAGGTACGACCGCGTTGCGGAATTGCGCTACGGGCATATACCGAAGCTGGAAAAGCAGCTAGAAGAGCACGAGACCCATGCCCAAGAGCCCACCATGTTATCGGAGGAAGTTACTCCCGATACCATCGCCGAAGTAGTCTCTGCGTGGACTGGGATTCCTGCTGGCAAGATGCTTCAAGGTGAGACCGAAAAGCTGTTGAATATGGAAAGTGAACTCGCCAAGCGCGTGGTAGGGCAGCAGCAAGCTGTGCAAGCGGTCTCCGATGCTGTTCGCCGCGCTCGCGCCGGGGTGGCCGACCCTCATCGACCCACCGGTTCCTTCCTCTTCCTCGGCCCGACAGGTGTCGGTAAAACGGAACTGGCCAAGGCTCTTGCTGAGTTCATGTTCGACGACGAGCGTGCGATGGTACGCATAGATATGTCCGAATTCGGTGAAAAGCACTCCGTTGCGCGCCTCGTGGGAGCCCCTCCGGGATATGTGGGATATGACCAGGGCGGCCAGTTGACTGAAGCAGTACGACGCCGCCCCTATACCGTCGTCCTATTCGACGAAGTCGAAAAGGCTCACCCTGATGTTTTCGATATCCTCCTTCAGGTACTCGATGAGGGGCGTCTCACCGATGGTCAGGGACGCACGGTAGATTTCCGCAACACGGTGCTCATTCTCACCTCGAACCTTGGGGCCGGAGGAGACAAGGCGGAGATTATGGAGGCTGTCAAGCGTGCTTTCAAACCGGAGTTTATCAATCGACTCGATGACGTTGTCACTTTCGATGCGCTTAGCCAAGAACAGCTCACCAGTATTGTGGACATCCAGATTGGGGACCTCGCTCAGCGGCTGAAGGCGCGCCGTTTGAGCCTCACCGTCGATGCGGAAGCGCGGGAATTTCTCGCCCGGCTCGGCTATGACCCTGCCTATGGTGCCCGCCCGTTACGCAGACTGATCCAGAAGGAAATCGGCGATACCTTAGCTAAGAAGCTTTTGGCCGGGGAGATCCATGATGGAGATACCGTGCACATCAAGGCTGTCGGAGAGGGCCTAAGTATTGAGGCTTAAGCCTACGAAGGCTGGTAGGGAACTCCTACCAGCCTTATCTATCTATTAGGCTCTTAAGGTATGAATAAGCTTGCTGCTCTCTCACTGGCCGCCACTGGCGCCTGTGCCCTCGCAAAACTCACCTCTAACCGCCCTCTAGAGAAAATTTCGAAGCCGATTATTGTCCCCGCTTTGATGCTTAGTGAGCCTACCCGGTTACGGGATCCGCTTTTTGCAATCGGTGGCATAGGGCATTTCCTAGGCGATCTGGAATTGATGCGCGATCACGCTTCCCTCCATAAGGGGGCGGCTCTATTTGGGCTGGGACACCTCGCGCATATCGCGCGCGCGATCAAAGAGGGAAAGAAGCCCAAGAAGCCGTTGTGGCATCTCGCGGCCTTAGGCGTTGCGGCCCCACTGGTAAAAGATCCCCGACTTATTGCCTATGCCGCACTCCTTGCTACATATTCATCGCTCAAGAGCCCTAGTAGCGGTGCAATATTCATGCTATCTGACGCTCTTATCGCGATTAATCGTGCGTATCCACGCCCGTACCTCGATGCCAGCGTACTGGCAACCTACGGAGTCGCCCAGAATTTCTTATATCGCTCGTCGTAGAATCCAAAGCCCGCCGCCTGCAGTGAGGTCTATTCATGTGGGCTGTGATCAGGAGACGGGCATTTCCATGTATTTTCAATAAGCAAATTATTCCCCGCTCTTTTAAGATCGAGGATATGGATATTCTCATCACTCCACAAGAACTCAATGCGCGCGTTGAAGGCGGCAATGCCCCCATGATTCTCGCCTCCCACTGGGCACCCACCGAAGGTGGCGGATATAGCCAATTCCGCTCCGAGCACATTTCCTCGGCCCGCTATTGCGATACCGCCCACTCCCTGGCCTCCATGCCCTCCTCCACCAGTGGGCGCAATCCTCTCCCTGATAAGCAAACCTTGGATAAGTGGTTCGCTAAATGGGGTCTCACCCTTGACCGCGAAGTCGTTGTTTATTCCCGCGAACGGGGTCTTTTTGCTGCACGCGCGTGGTGGATGCTGAAATATGCCGGCGTAAAAAATGTGCGTATTCTCGACGGCGGGCAACGCGCCTGGGAAGCCGCTGGATATGAGGTTCTTGGCGGCCCAGGTAATCCCCGCTTACACGATGGCGAGGGGGCAGAGGTAGGCAATATGCCCGTTGCCACCATCGAAGATGTCAAGGCCCATAAGGGAATCTTGGTAGACTGCCGTGAACCTAACCGCTATGCGGGACGCAAAGAGTCTCTCGATCTCAAAGCTGGTCATATTCCTGGAGCTATCAACCTTCCCACCCGCGCCGTACTCAACGAGGATTACACCTTTAAAGATGCCGATACGCTCCGCGAGGTCTTCCGCGAAGCCGGTATTACCGCAGAGACCATCGACGATGTGATCGTGTACTCCGGTTCCGGTAACCACTCAGCTCAGGTCATCGTGGCCATGGCCATTGCAGGCTTGAAAGCCCCTCGCCATTTCATCGGTGGCTGGAGCCAGTGGTGTGCGGACCCGAAGAATCCCACCGATCGAGGAGACTAATACCTCCTTGTGGGCATTTAACGCTATAGACTAAACACTATGGTTTTTCTTTTGGCAGGTCTTTTCGCTTGTGCTGCGGCTGTGCTGCTTGTGCTCGATGCCCAGCAAAAGCGAAGCCATGACCAGAAGCCGACTGTGCTTCTCGAACCCGAGTCTATTCCTGCCATCAACACCACCACCTACCAAGCTGCACAAAACGCAGAAGTCGATGACGAAGTTGTGGAAGACAATGCCGACCTAGAAGAATTATGGCAATCTCACGCAGCCATCATCATCACCCCGTTTGGCGCCGGGCACGCCCCCTTTGAGGCCGACAATGAACGTCTTTTTCCAGCCCTACCCGGTTATCGCACTCGGCTCAAACGTGCATGGGCCCAACACTATGGTTTCAGTTTCAGCAGCACAGATGATTACCTCGCCGACGAGTGGACCAGAGGCCCCGCTACCATAAGTTCTACCGTCCGCCACAGTATTAGTGGCATGGCGGCCGGCTACGAGATGCATATCGGCCTCATCGGCGAATCCATGGTTATGGCCATGCACCTAAACGCCTCCTCTCCCGTCGTCGTGGAAATGCACCGCGATGACTTTCACACCCACGGTGACGAACTTATTGCTGTCAGCCAGTGCGCTAACTTCTTCGTGACAACCACTCATCCTGGGCCTGTGCAACGAATGCTTGACGAACGGGTATATAGTGCGCTTATTAATATGCCCGATGCCGTGGCTGGTCTGTGGATCGAGTCTGAGTGGGTGTGTGCGTGGTGTGATCTCGAATCTCAGCCTGATCTGTGGGAAAAAATAGTGGTGCCTCTTGCGCTGCTTGCTGATGCTACAGCCACATTGCCACCGCACCACGACAATACTCTTGATTTTGCATCTCACCCTCCGACTCGTCCTTTGGTCTCTCGTGCTGACCACACTACCTATGCCCCAAAAACCCCACCACGGCTCGTTCTTCCTGCTCAAATTGCAGAAGAATTAGGGCGCGAGGATATCGAACTAGATCTACCCACACGTGTCTATGAGCGACAATGGGGCACTCTTGATATCCATACCCCGGGTGAGGATAATGTGGATTCAATTGCCGATAACCCCAGCTCACCACCTCAGCCCTCGGACTTTTTGGGCACGCGGGCTTTGCGGCCCCACACCGAGAAATCTACGATCTTCTCTGATTGGGACCGCTAGAAAACTCTTAGGCTACAATTCCATCAACCGAAGAAAAATTTTGCTGCCACCACAGCTGACACTGGAGATGGAAAATGATCGATTCCGCAAAGAAAGCCGAACTCGCAGAGCTAGTGAAGAAACTAGCAGTGGTTCATGGCTCAGTTATTCTCTCCTCGGGCAAAGAGGCTGACTACTATGTCGACCTGCGCCGAGCAACGCTAGAGCACCGCGCGTCGCGGCTTATTGGGGAATTGCTACGCGAACTCACCGCCGACTGGGATTATGTGGCTGTCGGTGGCCTCACGCTGGGCGCCGATCCGGTGGCCACATCCATCATGCACGCTCAAGGCCGCGATATCGATGCGTTCGTGGTCCGCAAAGAAGCCAAGAAACACGGAATGCAACGCCAGATTGAAGGCCCAGATATTGTGGGGAAGAAAGTGCTGGTTGTAGAAGACACCACCACGACGGGAAATTCCCCCCTCAATGCCGTCGCCGCTGTGCGAGCCGCCGGGGCTGAGGTCGTAGGCGTGGCTACCGTGGTTGACCGGCAGACAGGTGCAGACACAGTCATCGCCGAGGCGGGATTGGAATACCGCTACCTGCTGGGCCTGGAAGACCTTGGACTCTCCTCGTGAGTATCCCACATATTCCACACTCGCCCTTCCCTCCCGGGCCGACTGAGTGGGGCCAAGGCCGCCATGGTCTTGGCCCTTGGATCGAGGAATACCCCGACAAGCCCTTGCCGCAGGATTCCCACTATGATCCAGAGCTGCTCGAGGGAGGGGATCATCGAAATGTCGTTGACGCTTACCGATATTGGCGTCGAGAAGCAATCGTGGCCGATATCGATAGGCGCCGGCACAGTTTGCATATTGCCATCGAAAATTTTGAAAACGACGCCAATATCGGCACCGTTGTGCGCACCGCTAATGCCTTCGCCGTCGATACGGTTCATATCGTTGGTCGACGACGGTGGAACCGTCGGGGGGCTATGGTGACCGACCGCTACCAACATCTTATGCACCACCCGAGGACCGAAGACGTCATCACATGGGCACAAGACCGCGGTTTGGGTGTGGTGGCGATTGATAATACCCCAGGTAGCGTGCCGATCGAAACGGCCACCTTGCCGCAAAAATGTCTGCTCCTTTTTGGTCAAGAAGGACCAGGGATTTCTCCAGAAGCTGCCAGGAATTCTTTGATGACCTGCTCAATCGCCCAATTTGGATCCACTCGTAGCATTAATGCGGGAGTGGCCGCCGGGATTGCCATGCATCAATGGATCAGGCAGCACGCCGATCTTTCGCAAGCATGGTAGCCGAGCCGGCACACTACCTCGTTTACAATAATCACGCTCAGTCAAGCACGCTAACAATAAGGAGTGACGTTCAGGTGGTCGAGGAGAAATGGTTACACCGTGCGGATCTCGCCGAGTCGGCCATCAATGAACGCCATTCACAGCGCCTCTGGGGGCTGATGCACACCAACCTAGCAGTCGCTGCATGGCCTCCCCACGTTAAAGAAAAAACTTTCTATCGCTGGCACTACTGGTGGCAAGCTCACTACCTCGATTGCCTTGTCGACGCCGCCAAAAGACGCCCCACCAAAGACCGAAAACGTCGCATCCAAACCACCATCCGCGGCATCAAACTAAGGAATTTCGGATCGTTTAAGCGGAATAACTACTACGACGACAAACTCTGGTTAGCCCTAGCTCTCGATCGTGCGGCGAGCCTGAATAATAAAAAGCGCCCAAAATATATCAAGGCCTTAGAACATAATATTTTAGAAGGTCTCGACCCCGTAGCCAGTGTTCTTCCGTGGCGCGTCGGCGAAACCTTCTTCAATACCCCCACCAATGGGCCCGCAGCAATTATGCTGGCGCGCCAACAAAACCTCGGCCAAGCGCGATTTATCGTCGACTGGATATTCGATAAATTAATCAACGAAGACGGCCTGGTTATGGACGGGCTGCGTATGACTATGAACGGCCCCGAACTCGTTAAAGCTATTCACCCGTACTGCCAGGGAGTGGTTGTGGGGGCGTGCCTTGACATTGCCCTGTCACTGATGAAACACCCCGGCACCGAAGAAGAAGCGATCAACTATCTCGTTCATATCAGGGCCCTGATCAAGGCTATTGATAGGCATATGACTAATGCCTACGGGGTCATTGACTGGAATACTGGCGATGGGGACGGCGGCCTATTTAAGGGAATACTTGCCCGCTACCTCGCGGACGTTGCGGTGCGATTGCCAGGCGATAGTGAAGCCAATATTGCCGCAAAAAAGCGGGCGAAGCGCATAGTATTAGCTTCCGCTGAATCCCTGTGGCAACACCGCCTGGAGGTAGATGGCCTCCCCATCTTCGGCACCGATTGGCTTGCCGATGCAAAGCTACCGCATAATTACGGGGGCTCTAGTGGAGCCTTGAGTGACCTTGTCCATATTGTCCGCGTTGATGAACGCGATCTCTCCGTCCAGCTCTCTGGATGGATGCTCATGGAAGCAGCAGCGCGTATTGCTCGTCATGACATGGCTCAATTGGCTAATGCAGAGAGACGGAGCCGCTGATTCACGCCCATATTGGTGAGCTTATGCCCGACTGTGTGGTTTTTCACTGTATATGAACGGTGCAATATGGGGGATTTGCTGGCATAATGGTGCTCATGGACTGCTCCCTGTGGTTCTGACATAAAAACTTCTATTTAGTTGGAGGATGACACATGCCAATCGCAACTCCTGAGGTCTACAAAGAGATGCTTGATCGTGCAAAGGAGCGCGGATTTGCATATCCTGCGATCAACTGCACCTCGTCCGAGACCATTAACGCTGCACTTCGCGGCTTCGCTGAGGCAGAATCTGACGGCATCATTCAGTTCTCTACCGGTGGCGCTGAATTCGGCTCTGGCTTGTCCGTGAAGAACAAGGTTGCAGGTGCTTGCGCATTGGCAGCATTCGCCTACGAGGCTGCCAAGCACTACGGCGTGAATATCGCGCTGCACACCGATCACTGCCAGAAGGAAGTGCTCGATGAGTATGTGCGCCCCCTCATCGCTATCTCTCAGGAGCGTGTAGACCGCGGTGAGCAGCCTCTGTTCCAATCTCATATGTGGGACGGTTCTGCTATCCATATTGATGAGAACCTGGTCATCGCCCAAGAACTGCTCGAAAAAGCTAATAAGGCGCATATCGTTCTCGAGGTAGAGATTGGTGTTGTCGGCGGTGAAGAAGATGGCGTTGAGGCTAAGGCAGGCGCTAACCTTTACACCTCCCCAGAAGACTTCGCTAAGACCATCGATGCCATCGGCACCGGTGAGCAGGGTCGCTACCTCCTGGCTGCTACCTTCGGTAACGTGCACGGCGTCTACAAGCCAGGCAACGTCAAGTTGCGTCCAGAAGTTCTCCTTGAAGGCCAGAAGGTTGCCCGAGAGAAGCTGGGCCTTGGCGATGACGCTCTTCCATTCGACTTCGTCTTCCATGGTGGCTCAGGCTCCGAGAAGGAGAAGATTGAAGAGTCGCTACGTTATGGCGTTATCAAGATGAACGTTGATACTGACACCCAATACGCCTTCACTCGCCCCGTCGTATCTCATATGTTCCAAAACTATGACGGCGTTCTCAAGGTTGACGGCGAAGTGGGCAATAAGAAGGCCTACGACCCACGCTCATATATGAAGAAGGCAGAGCAAGGCATGGCCGATCGTATTGTTGAGGCATGTCAGGATCTCCACTCTGTAGGAACCACCTTGGGTAAGTAAATATCAAATATTCCCCTCGACCTCGGCCATATGGCTAAGGTCGAGGGGATTTTCCTATTCCCACCCATATCCCTCATCCGACATTGGTGTCAAAGCTCTGGTATGGTGGATCCGGCGAGCAGCTAAAGCCCTTGATAAGGCTTAGAAGCTCAGTTGATAATGATTTGCTTAGATTTTAAGAAAGCTGTGATTGCTATTTCCACCCCCAAGATTCTCACCACTGTTCTTGCCACCAGCGCCCTGCTAGTAGCTGGTTGCTCCTCCACCGAGCCTGAAACCACCACTGCCCCCAGCACCGTTGCTGTGGTAACCGCAGAGGAGACGATGACTATGGAGGCTATGGAGCAGGAAACAACTCCTGTAGACGCCGGTGAGGCCCTACCTACCGTTATTGTCATGGATGCATCGGCTACCATGCTCGACGAGGGCAATGATGAGACCCGCTATACCCAGGCTAAGGAAGCTGCTGTTGAATTGGTGAATAACTTCCCCACCAGCAGCGAGCTCGGCGTGGTTGTCTTCGGACACAACACCGACAACGCTCCAGAGAGCCAAGTTCAGGGTTGCGAAGACGTTGAGGTTCTTCGTCCCCTTTCTTCCCTCGAGGATGCTGAGGTTGCCACCGCGGCCATCGAGGCTTTGCCAGCTCGCGGTTATACCCCAGTAACCAAGGCCATCGAGGAAGCCGCCAAGCTGCTGCCAGCTGACGGCCCAGCCCGCATCGTTGTATTCTCTGATGGTGTGGATACCTGTGGCGGCGATATCGCCCAGCTAACCCTCAAGATGACTGACGAGCACCCAAATGTGCGCGTGGACGCCGTGACCTTCAAGAATGACCCTGCTTACCTGCAGGTTATCTCCGAGGCTACGGGTGGTACCGTGACTTACGCCAATAAGGCCTAATTGAAGGTCTGCAGCAAAAGCCCAGCGTTTACGCTGGGCTTTTGCCATGTCTCAGGGGGTGGGTATGGTAATGCATACGCTTAGATTCTAAAGAGGTTTTAGTTCATGTATCCATTAGTCCCGGGCACCGTGGAAAAAAGAGTTCGCGATGGGCTTACTCGTCTCCGCAATCAGTGGTTCTATATCCTCCAGGCAGGTATTGCGGCCGGCGCATCTTATTGGGCGGGCGTTCATATTTTCAACCACCCCCATCCTTTCTTCGCCCCTATGGCCACCGTGATCGTCCTCTCCACCGCCGGTGGTGAGAGGCTTCGACGCGCTGTGGAGTTAGTAGTAGGAGTGTCCTTGGGCGTGGGCCTCGGTGACCTGCTGATTGAGACATTTGGCTCCGGAGTATGGCAGATTGCTGTGGGCGTCACTCTCGCCATCGCCCTCGGCACTTTTATCGATAGAGGTGTTCTCGTGGCCAACCAAGCCGCGTTCGCCGCGGTATTGGTGGCTACTATTTTGCCCCCCTCTACGAGTGGAGGACCAGACCGCATGGTGGACGCCTTCGTGGGCGGCCTTGTTGGGCTGGTTGTGATCGCCCTTTTACCCCAATCGCCACTCAAACCTGGACGTAATGAAGTATCTCAGTTACTCCAAATGACCTCGCAGGTGCTGGCCCAAGTAGCAGCAGCTTTGCGCACAGGTGACGTAGCTGGAATTGAAGAGGCATTAAACAGCGCCCGGGGTACCCAGGGAGCCATCAACTCTATGATTGCGACCGCACGGGCAGGTAAAGAAAATATTGTGGTCTCGCCCCTCTTGTGGCGGCAACGCAAGAAAATTGAATCACTCATGCGTCTGCTCAACCCCGTGGACAACGCTATGCGCAATACCCGCGTGCTCGCTAGGCGCGCCCTCGTGCTAGCGGAAGATCACGATGAAGTCTCCGACGACCAGCTCTATATCATTGAGGAACTCGCGAGCGTGGCCGATGAGTTACACCGACTCTTCCACGGTGATGACAAGGAATACAAAGTAATTCCTGAGCAAGTGAAGCGGTTGCGAGTCTTGGGAAGTATGGCGGGGCTCGATACCGCCAACGAACACGTTCTGAGTGCACAAATTATCTTGGGCCAATCCCGTTCGATCATTGTCGATCTCCTGCAGATCTGCGGTTTGAGTCGTCGCAGCGCGATAGCGACCCTCAAGCCGACCTCCAGCACCCCAGCTCAACCTCCAGAGATTTGGGGCAGCGAATTGCCTCTCGATGAAAACTAGGCTGGTCGCACGGCCTGCAGGTCGCGCAGGTGGCGATAGAAAGTCACACGGTCAGTAGCGCGAGGCCGAGAGATACCATCAATGGTCACTCGCAGCTGCTCTCCACCGGCCTGCAAGGCCCGCCCGATCATCACGGACTCAGGGTCCGCGGTTCCCCATGGCCCTAGGAGTCGAGAGCGCGAAACAACAGGGGTATCAAGGACCACTGCTGCTAATCCGGGGGCATCAAGCATGGGTGCTAGTCGCGCTCCGAATATCCCCCGTCGCGGGGTTAAACGTCGCGCTTGATGGCGCAGCAATACCTCATCATCGACAACGATCTCGGCAGTCATTTCCTTTGCGTCCCACGCGCTCACCTCTCCACGACCCATCAGTGCTGTGGCGGTGTCATCGCGGATGAGTGGCATGGGCGCAACGGGAGCATTCAGAGCGATATCGAGGCATTGCTGAGTGTCCCGCGGCAGCCCCCAACAGCTTGCCACAGCAGATTCTTCATGAGTGGGAATAAAGGCGACCTCTGCCCACAGCCGATCGCTACGCATCAAGCGGGTGACCACGAGCGACAGCGCCGCATCGCTTCCCGCCACAATGATGCGTAGAGGGTGTAGGAGATAATCCTTTTGGGGGGCCACCGTTGGTTGACCCATATGAGGAATATCGGGGCGCTTGACTATCTCATCCAAGCTGGGCGTGGGATCGTTGGGAAGTATCTGAGCCGCGAGACTATCGAGTGCTCGCAATTCGGCTCTAGTGGGCTTATCAGAGGTACGCAGATATTCGATAGCGGGGGGTTGCATGGAACATTCCCCCGCTTTAATCAGGAGCGTCTGCCTCATTTACTCTTTGGGTTCATCCGCCTGGGCCACAGCGAATTGCTCTGTTAGTTCTTGGAAGAACTGCAAGGCCGTAGCGATACCGCAGTTGAGCAACTGCTCGAGCTGGGCATCGGTAACACCATGTTCGAGGTCGGTATTAACCTCAGCCTGCACGCCGACAATCCCCTCATCATTAACGGTGACATACGTTTTAGGCCACATCTTGGTGCGATTCCACTCATTGCAGAATTCCATCAAGGTAGCGCGAGATTCGATGGGCCCGGTGGCCTTCCACGCGGAGCGCACCGCAAATACCTCGCGCTTTTGACCAGTGGCGAGCAGCATGAATTTATTCTCGTCGAAGCCGGCGTAGATATCGCCGTCATCGTCAGTATTGTAGTTATAGCCCTTCTCGTCGAAGATTTTAGCTACGCGGTCGATGGTAAATGGAGTAGGAGTAGTCATAAAAAGGCCCTTCATTTGCGAGGTAGAAAAAGTGCGAAACAGTCGCACGGATTGACGTCTCCTAGTGTACTAGGAGACTGCGACTGAGCGGATCTCTTTACTCAGCCGTAGAAGGTGGCCAGGCATGTACAATGAGGAATCGTCTACGCGTTCGCAGCGCAGCATACACCATTCCCGATAAGGATTTTGATCATGGCAGCAATCGTAATCGTCGGCGCCCAGTGGGGCGATGAAGGCAAAGGTAAAGCGACTGATATCCTCGGCGGGCTCGTCGACTACGTCGTCAAACCAAACGGCGGAAATAATGCTGGGCATACCGTCGTTGTCGGCGGCGAAAAATACGAGCTTAAATTGCTTCCCGCGGGCGTACTTTCGGAGAACGCCACCCCAATTTTGGGCAATGGTGTTGTGATCAACTTAGAAGCGCTTTTCGCCGAAATCGACGGCCTCGAAGCCCGTGGAGCTCAGGCATCCCGCCTGCGAATTTCTGCGAATGCACATCTCGTTGCTCCCTATCATCAAAAACTCGATCGAGTTCAGGAGCGTTTCTTAGGAAAACGCGCGATCGGTACCACCGGGCGTGGTATCGGCCCAACCTATGCCGATAAAGTCTCGCGTGTGGGTATTCGCGTGCAAGATATCTTCGACGAATCGATCCTGAGGCAAAAGATCGAATCTGCCTTGGCATTCAAAAACCAGGTACTGGTTAAAATGTACAACCGCCAAGCCATTGATGTGGAGGAAACGGTCCAGTATTTCCTCTCCTATGCCGACCGCCTGCGACCAATGGTGATTGATGCGGAACTCGAAATAAACAAAGCCCTCGATGCCGGCAAACATATCCTTATGGAGGGTGGTCAAGCGACCATGCTCGATGTTGATCACGGCACCTATCCCTTTGTCACCTCATCGAATCCTACCGCTGGTGGCGCCTGTGTGGGCGCGGGCATTGGACCTACGCGCATTACTAGCTCGCTTGGCATTATTAAGGCCTATACCACGCGTGTGGGCGCGGGCCCATTCCCCACTGAGCTATTTGATAAGTGGGGCGAATTCCTGCAGACCACCGGTGGGGAAGTAGGTGTGAATACCGGCCGCAAGAGGCGCTGTGGCTGGTACGATTCCGTGATCGCCCGCTATGCCTCTCGAGTCAACGGCTTTACCGATCTTTTCCTCACCAAGCTCGACGTGCTCACTGGTATCGGGGAAATCCCGATCTGTGTGGCCTACGACGTGGACGGAAAGCGCTACGATGAGATGCCATTGACGCAATCAGAATTCCACCACGCCACCCCGATCTACGAGACGATGCCTGCATGGGATGAGGATATTACTAGCTGCACGACATTTGAAGAACTGCCCGATAAGGCGCAGCAGTATGTTCGCCGCTTAGAGGAACTATCTGGCTGCCGTATTTCTTATATCGGTGTAGGTCCTGGGCGCGATCAGACTATTGTGTTGCATGACGTTATGGAGAATTAGACTACTTCTAACAAACCCACATCTGCGAGCTTCAATTGCTCCGCATATGTGGGTTATTTTTATTCCACTGTATCGCGGTTTGATTTGTGGTGGAGTGCTACTGGTAGAAAACCGTTGTGGCCTAAGTGATTCGATAGACAATAAATATTCGCCCCTCAGGCACCTCCGTTGCAGGGCAACGGCATCCAGACTGCTTCTATGGGGAGGCCCCAATTTACTACCGCCATTAATTATCGGATGGTATGGGGCCACGGGCCTCAGTGTCTTACTAGGAAAACTAAGCTGGGTACACTGTCGAATTTCCGCATCCTCTGGCGTATGGGGAAGAGAGTGTGCTGGAGGGCTCGTGGGTCTTGCGTCGGCGACTGGGAGAGCCGCTGTTTAGAGCTGCTTAGAGCTACTGCATAGATGCGCCGTGCAAAAGTGCTGCGCAAACGCGAGCCAACAATCCTCTCTGCAACGAAACGGACTCCGCTCCTACCCCTTTTTAATGGGCTGAGGTGGGGGAGAGCTCTGGTCTTAGCTGGGAATTCTTGTTTGGAGATCAATGGGTGATATCATGAGACCATTGCTGGCGTAGTTCAATGGCAGAACTTCTGCTTCCCAAGCAGACGGCGCGGGTTCGATTCCCGTCGCCAGCTCCACTACAATATCCGCTATTTGACGGGCCCATCGCGCTAGCACCGTCAGAGTCGAGAGCGCTGGTTATATAACCACCTTAAAAAGTCTGCTTGACTGTCCTTCGTTGATGAGCAGATTCCATCCTCGTTGGCTACCCAAAGTTCCCCCGTGGGGTATGGTTTTTCCAAATCGCCTCACCACAGGCGGAACGCGCTATTGACGCATTGCACATTCATTAGAGTTGACTCCCGTCATCAGGCGGTCATGAGTACCGCTCATATCATTTTCGTATCAGTGTTTTATATTGAGCAGGATCCGTGCATCGCGAATAAGAATATTCTCCCGCCTCCGAGACCGCTTCGGGCCTCTGGCAGTGGCTTTCATGAGGGGATCGTCGATGAGGGTAAACATCAGCCACGCCACAATGAGTGAGATGAGGAAGCTTAAGATTGCTGATCCTAGCCATCCCAGAAAACCCCAGCTATGACCAGCAATGAGATAACGCTGGAGAAATACCATCACTGGGAACTGCACGAGATAGAAGGCGAAAGAGATATTTCCCAAAAGGACTGCGCGAGGTTGAGCGATGCGCCCAGAAATGCCGGCTAAATCCCGGGTGGCTAGAGTTCCCACCACAAAGCACATGGGGACGAGCATCATCACCGCCATCTTTAAGGCCACCGGGACAAACCATGTAGCGCCAAAGCTTAGCACTAAAGCCACCAGCGGCCACAGCAATTTGCGATTATCAAAACGCCCTTCCGCAACTAGTTTGGCTATTAAGGCTCCCATATAAAACTCTACGAGACGCGAGAGAGGGAAATAATAGGAGAAGAAATAAGCCATATGCACCGGAATGGATTGTTGCTGGAACCACACTGGATCGGCATGGGGTTCTGCAACTGGCGAGATATCCATATCCCACAAACGTGGTACGAAAGCATTTGCAGTGGCCCAGCCGCCTTCGAAAATAAAGTGCACGCTGAGAGCCACCGCGCTCGCGCATGCAAAGAGCGACCAGAAAGCAAACCATGTACGCGAGCCAGTGAGCTTGTTAACAAAGGGAATAATAAAAGGAAAAGAGATATAGAAAAGCATCTCTGCACCTAGGGACCAGGAGGGGACATTGAGACCACCTAGAAGTGCCCAATGGGGATTCCATGTATGAATAAGCAGGGCATTGGGTACCCAAAGTTCGAGTCGAGAGAAATCGAGTGCAAAGGTGATACCGTCGCGGCTAATGGATGCCGAGGCTAAAACAAAGAGCACCAACGCAACCCAGTGCATCGGATAAATTTTGGTGAAGCGCCGTCGAAGATAGTAAACGATATCGCGAGCCCCTCTGACATCGCTATTCGACCAGTAAATGAGAAAACCAGACAATACGAAAAAGAAAGTCACACCCGCGGACCCCAACTGCATGGGAACAAGGCGGTGGAGGGCGGCAAAAAGCTCACCCTTTTGGAAAGGGTAAACGGCAAGGAATACTAAAGCATGCAGGAGGAAGACCGCCACGGCGGCCCACCAGCGTGCGCCCGTCAAAGAAGGAAGGGTGGGGCGCTTGCCAGTGATGGGAAAGGCGGTCAACGTTTTCTCTCTTTATTCGCTCGGCGGTTTCGTCATCAGAAGGTACTATACGTGACCCCATAAGGGTTAGCTCTGAAACTATCAACGATCCTTGATATGTTAATGATCGGTAATAATAAGTCCCGCAGAAATTCCCCCCGAGGGGGCTCACTATTAGGTGAGAGTTTTCGCAGCTGATAATTTTAACGTACTAAAATGGACAAATACCTAAGGGGAGGAATCAATATGGCCTACTTATCTCAAAAAGTCGCCCGTGTCATTATTGGCGCTGGAGTTTGTTCGCTCGCGCTCACTGCCTGTGGCAATGATGAAGAAGCACCCACGACGACGTCGACGACCACGGTGATTGTGTCAACTATCACAACCACCCCAACGACTACGGTCGAGTCTACTTCCGCAGAGCCGGTTCCAGGGGAAGCGACAACCGCAGGTGATCCAGCCCCAGTGGTGCCCGATCAGGTTCCGGCACCGCAGGAACAGATACCAGCCCCCGTACCCGCTCCGGCGCCTGCGCCTGTCCCTGCCCCAGCTCCCGCGCCCGTTCCGCAGTACCAACCTCCAGCGCCCCCTCAACAACCTGCAGCCCCTGTTGAAGCTCCTGTTGAGCTGCCGGGTGGCGCCCAAGGCGTCGCTGGTTACTAGCTCCCCCTATTCTTTAGAAAAATTAGTGGAAAGATTATTGTGAACAAGACTTTTTCGCGCATGGCAGTTGCGGCTTTTGCGGCAACCTTCATGACCTCTGTACTCCCCGCCACCGCTCAGGCTCAGTTGCCGTTGCCGCCCGAGGTTCAGGGAGCGATTGACAATGCGCGCACCCAGGTTGAGCGCACTGTCAACGATATTCAGCGTCAGCTCGCTCAAGGTTCCTCGAGTTCCGCTCCACTGCCACTACCGCCGGCTCCGGCCGGTTGGCGTCCATCGCAGCCACAACCCGTAGCTAACGGAGGTTTCGGAGCCTTGTGGGTGAATACCCCATATGGCAACCGCCGGTTCCTCATCGACGTGCCAGCCGGTTATGACGCGGCGCGCCCGTTCCCTGTGATGGTGGGCATCCCCGCATATCAGGATACCTCTGAGAATTTTCGTAACTACTCGCGGCTCAAGTACTCGTCGATAGGTCGCGACGCAATCATTGTGTACCCAGATTCTTGGAATCAATCGTGGGAGGGTAACCCCACCGCCACGTCCGCACCAGGCCAAGATATTGACTTCATTCGGCGCGTCATCGACCGTGTTCAGGCCTCCTATAATATCGATCGTGGCCGCATCTATGCCACAGGTATGTCGACGGGGTCTGGAATGGCCGCGGTACTTGGCTGCCACGCGTCCGATCTTTTCGCAGGAGTCGCTCCAGTATCCGGCGCTTATTTTGATGCGGTGGATAGCAACTGCAAGGGCAATCCCATCGCTTTTATCAACGTTCACGGGATGAGCGATCAACAGCATAACTATAATGGCGGTTTCCGCTATGGACTGCACTACTACGGTGGTAGAGAGATGATGGAACGCTATGCGCAGCGTAATCGCTGCTGGGCGGGACGCACCGAACACCCACTGCCCGGTGGTGCCACCAAGGTCGTAGCTCAAGGCTGCGCGGCCCCCACCGAGCATATTCGGGTCCCTGGTGGGCACTTATGGTGGTATACCCCCAGCACTGCTGACGAGATCTGGTCTTTCCTCTCCAGACAGCGTCGCTAAGATTTTAATAAACTCCCCGGGTTATACCGGGGAGTTTATTTATTTAAGGAAGCAAGCGGCTGATCTCTGGCGGGAGCAGAGGCTTGATCACAGGGATCAGTGCGGCGATGATACCCAAGAGGACTGGAATACCAATGACAGCAGAGGTAATGCCGATAGCTTTAGAAGACCCATTCTCATTGCCGGCTAGCGAACTAAGTTTATCGGCGGCGTCGATCCTCGAGGAAGCATCGCTGCCTGATTGCTGAGGATCGAGAGGTTTGAGGAGATCTGGGCTATTGGGAACGTCCTGGGGCCGAACGTCCTGAGGATTGGTCGGCGCCGTATCGGCTACGGGTTTTATGCAGGCATCAAGAGCCTTGACCGCGTCTGTATTATACGCAGCCCACGCCTTCTTGAACTCGGGGTCGAGGGCGCGAGCCTGCTTTAAGGCGGCACCAGTAAGCGGTGCCCGTGCATAGCTCGGATTGTCTATCTCTTTTTGGTAGTAATTTTTTTCAGCCGCAATCTTGTTGAGCGCGAAGGTTTGACCACCCGAGGCTACAAATGGAGTTGAGGCGTCGATGCTGGGGTTGACAAAGCGCGCTGCCAGTTCCCCGGGCAGCATGAGTTTATCCACATCGATGGCGACACCGATTAAAGAGCCGATGGTGTCGAAAATCGAAGAGACGGTTCCCTCTAGAGGGATGAGCCCGATGAGGGAGCCTATGATCGGTAGCTTCTTAAGGGTGTCAACCGCCCCCTTCGTGTCTTTTCCAGCTTTCAGCACCGAGAGAGCTTCGAGAGCTGCCATGGGAGTGGTAATAGCAACGTTACCTTTAGCGGTGCCGAGCTGGCGCTGCTCATTGATCTTCTGTGCCTGAGCCGCAGCCCACGGTTGCCCCGTAGAAAGAATAGCTTTTTCAGCACCTACCCACATGGTATCGCCAAGGTTTTTCGTTTGAGCTCGAGCGACGTCGGTTGGGGTGATTGTGCAGGTTTGGGCTGAAGCATCAACGCTAACGGTATAGCCAGCCACAACAGTATTCTCTGCTGCATGTACCGGACTTACGGGGATAAGGGTTGCTGCCAGGGCTGCGGCCAGCAGTTTAGTACGGTTCATTTATGTCCTTCCAAATATACGTGAACGTCACAGAGTGTACAGGACAAAAAATTCCTCCTCATAATGATGAGGAGGAATGACCTATCGGAAATTTTAGTATCTAATCACGCGGCGACCATCGACCGTGCCATCGATAAGGTCTGCGAAGACGTCGTTGACCTCGTCGAGTCCAACTTCTTTCCATGTGGGTTTAATAAGCCCACGAGCGTAGAAGTCCAGAGCTTCGGCCATATCGTGGCGAGTTCCTACAAGGGAACCGCGGATGGTGAGTTCTTTGAGAACGATGTCAAAGATCGGTGCGGGAAATTCCCCTGGAGGTAGCCCGTTGAAGACAATCGTCCCGCCACGGCGCGTCATGCCGATCGCTTGGCCGAATGCTTGGGGATGAACCGCGGTGACGAGTACGCCATGCGCGCCCCCGCTGGTATAGTCGCGGATGGCTTGGACGGGATCGCAGTCTTTTGCATTGACGGTATATTCGGCGCCATGATTTTGGGCGAGATCAAGTTTGTCATCGGCAATATCGACGGCGATGACGCGCATACCCATGGCGACGGCATACTGCACGGCGATATGACCGAGTCCGCCGATGCCAGAAATGACTACGAATTGCCCCGGCTTGGTCTCGGTTACTTTTAGGCCCTTGTATACGGTTACGCCGGCGCATAATATCGGCGCCACTTCGCAGGGGTCGACGCCGTCGGGTATGCGTGGGCAATAACGAGTGTCAACCAGCATATATTCACCGAAGGAGCCGTTAATGGTGTAGCCTCCGTACTCGGCATTTTCGCATCGGGTTTCGTTGCCTTGGATGCAATGCTCGCAGGAGCCGCAGGCAGACCACAACCATGCGTTGCCCACCATATCGCCAACGTTAAGGTCGTGGACGCCGGGGCCGAGCTTAATAATCTCACCGACACCCTCATGGCCCGGAATAAATGGTGGGGTGGGTTTCACGGGCCAATCGCCCTCAGCAGCGTGGAGGTCAGTGTGGCAAATGCCAGATGCAATATTTCGGACGAGTGCCTGGAAAGGGCCAGGCTCCGGGAGGTCAATATGACTAAGGGTGAGAGTGGGGCCGAATTCTTCAACCACCGCAGCTTTGAATTTTTCAGACATATACTTAGGATACCCTAATTTGTCTGTCTCATATGAGTGACTTAGCTCGCGTGCATGCTGACCGACTCTGAATAGGCCATCACCACATCTCATGCCGCTAAAGGAAATCAAGGGAGCAGAATCCCTTTGACGCATCAGACGCCCCCGAGGTGGGGGCGTCTGATGCGTCGACACGTGCTGTGATGCTTATTATTTGTTCCCAAAGAGTTTCGGTGCGATCCACCGCGCCACATAGACAAGACCTACGAGAACTGGGATCTCAATAAGTGGACCAATCGTTCCTGCTAGCGCTTCAGGGGAGCTGGCCCCAAAAGTTCCGATCGCTACCGCGATGGCCAGTTCGAAATTATTGCCCGTGGCAGTAAACGCCACCGAGGCCGATTGCTGATAATTCATCCCCACCGACCATGACACGATCAGGCCAATGAAAAACATGCACAAAAAATAACTCAGCAAGGGCAAGGCCACACGTGCGACGGTACTTGGGTTGGCCAAGATTGCATCGCCCTGGAGTGAGAAGAGCACCACAATGGTATAAAGCAAGCCTATAAGTGCTAGCGGTGAAATACGTGGCAGGAAGCGTTCTTCGTACCAAGTTCGGCTTTTTAACTTCTCGCCCACAATCCGACTGAGCAGTCCCAGAATCAAAGGAATTCCTAGGAAGATCAGAACCGAACGCGCAATATCTATAAAAGAGAAGTTTACGCTTTTGGTATCGAGGTTGAGCCAGGTAGGAAGCACCTCGAGATAGAACCATCCCAAAATTGAGAACATAAGGAGCTGAAAAACAGAATTAATCGCTACTAAAATTGCCGTCGCCTCGCGGTCTGCACAAGCCAAGTCAGACCACACCAGGACCATGGCGATACACCGAGCTAAGCCCACGATGATGACACCAGTTCGCAACTGGGGCAAATCGCTGAGGAAAAGCCACGCAAAGGCAAACATCACCGCCGGCCCAATGATCCAGTTGAGAACCAGCGAAATAATCATCAGCCGTTTGTCTTTGATCAGTGCTTGGGCTTTGTCGTACCGCACCTTCGCCAGGGGTGGGTACATCATGACGATCAGCCCCACTGCTATGGGGAGCGAAACATGGGATATTTCCAGAGCCGTCAGGTATGTCTGCACACCAGGGATAAGCTGTCCAATAGCCAACCCCAGCGCCATAGCAATGAGTATCCATATGGCCAAGAAGCGATCTAAAAATGATAGGCGCGGGGGAGAAGTCATCGTCGTCATTTATGCAGTAATCCGCTCGATGAGGTTGATCACGCGACGTTCTATGTCGGCCATAATCTCTCTGACTTTATCTTCGGATTGGTGAGCTGGATCGTCGACTGGCCAATCTTCGTAAGTCTTGCCTGGATATACTGGGCAGCTTTCACCGCAGCCCATCGTGATCACCCAATCAGATTCAGCGATGGTATCAGCGGTGAGCAGTCGGGGAGCGGTGGTGTGCGCACCCAGACCGCGCGCCTTCAATACCTCGCTTACGAGTGGGTGAATATCATCGGCTGGTGTAGTGCCAGCACTCAGGACGCGGATTTTTGTGCCTGCGTGATATCCGGCGAGAGCCGCGGCCATTTGGGAGCGGCCGGCGTTGTGGCGGCAGGCGAAGAGGACTGTGGGTGTCATGGAGGTCCTTATCTAAAGGGTATGCAAATTGCACTCTAAAGCTACCAGAGGAGGGTGGCGTCTAGGCCGCCGGTGATGTGAATAAAACCTTAGTGATAACCTCAGTGATAAGAGTACCTTCACACTCGCCCAGTGCCCCGTGTTTCCTTAGGAATTCTTAGAGTAGGATAGTTGACATGTCTATGAACTATGCTGAGCAACTTGTCCAAACACTAGAAGAAAACGGCGTCGAACGGATATACGGGATTGTTGGCGACAGCCTGAACCCGGTCGTCGATGCCATCAAGACGAGCTCCATAGAGTGGGTACACGTACGCAATGAGGAAGCCGCTGCTTTCGCTGCCGGAGCAGAATCATTAGCAACAGGCAAACTAGCTGTATGCGCAGCTTCTTGCGGGCCTGGTAATACCCACCTTATCCAAGGTCTTTATGATTCTCACCGGAACGGGGCTAAGGTACTTGCGATTGCTAGCCATATCCCCAGCCAGCTCATAGGGTCCGATTTCTTCCAGGAGACCCACCCTGAGCAGATCTTTGCTGAATGCTCAGGCTACTGCGAGATGGCCAATTCCGCTGAACAAGCCGCGAAGATCTTGCACCACGCCCTGCAATCTACGCTCGCTGGCAATGGAGTCTCCGTCCTCGTTCTACCTGGCGATATCGCCTCTGAGGACGCTGTTGACGTCCCAGAACTGCGTTCTAATCTCACCGTCAATCCCCCAGTAGTGATGCCCAATCCGGCGGACCTGACACGCCTAGCCGAGGCCATTAACAAGGCGGAAAAGGTTACATTATTCGGTGGCGCCGGCTGTAAGAACGCTCGGGAGCAGGTCCTTGCACTTGCCGAAAAAATCAAAGCACCATTAGGTCACGCCTACGGTGGCAAGGAATACCTGCATTACGATAACCCCTTCGACGTGGGCATGTCAGGCCTTCTAGGCTACGGCGCCTGCAATGATGCATTTGACGGCGCGGATTTACTCATTCTTCTTGGTACGGACTTTCCGTATTCCGACTTCCTCCCGCGCGATACCGAGACCGCGCAGATCGACATTGATGGCTCCCATATTGGCCGACGTACGGAGGTATCTATCGGGGTGGTCGGTGACGTTGCAGCAACCATCGAGGCTCTTCTCCCACTTATCACCGTCAAGACCGATCGTTCCTTCTTAGACGATATGCTGGTGCGCCAAGAAAAGAATCTGCGCCACGTCATCGAGGCCTATACTCAGGGCACTCGGCAAACCACGCCAATTCACCCTGAATATCTCACTGATATCTTGGATTCCGTCGCAGATGTGGATGCGATCTTCACGGCCGATACTGGTATGTGCAATGTATGGCACGCCCGCTATATCAACCCCACGGGTAAACGTCAGCTGATTGCCTCCCTACGGCACGGCACCATGGCCAACGCACTCTCCCAAGCAATCGGGGCCCAAAAAGCAGATATGCACCGCCAGGTTGTGGCCATGTGTGGCGACGGCGGCTTATCAATGCTTCTTGGCGAGTTGATCACGGTACATAATTATGATCTGCCCATTAAGACGATTGTGTACAATAACTCCAGCTTGGGCATGGTAAAACTCGAAATGCTCGTCCAAGGTTTGCCAGACTTCGCCACCGACCATGAGCATATCAATTATGCTGATATCGCCCAGGCTATTGGCATCAAGTCTTTCCGCGTGGAAAAGCCAGAAGATATTGAGCCTGTCCTTCGTAAGGCACTGGCGTATAACGGACCCGTTCTTGTTGATGTGGTCACCGACCCCAACGCTCTCTCGATCCCGCCCGAGATTTCCCTCGAGCAGGTGGCAGGCTTTACTCGCGCAGCTACTCGCACCGTCTTGGAGGGCGGCGTGGGCAAAATGTTCGATCTAGCGAAGTCGAATCTGCGCAATATTCCGCGACCAAGTGGTTTTAAGGGTCTGTAAAGATCCACAATCCAACCCAGTTCACTGAGTTATCTGTGAACTGGGTTTTTCATGTGGTCATGGTACTCACCGCACGATTGATACGAGTGCCCTCCTCTTAGGTACTCATTCCCGAATATATGTGTTCGATCACTACAAGGGTTATATCTTTAGTCCCACTACGGGCGATTATGCGGCCAGAACTCTATGCTCTTGCAGTGCTCGGATAAGAATAAAGCTCCGCTATCAGCATTATTGCCCAGCGTAGTTACCCGGTCCCGTTGCCCGGCGACATCCCCTACAACCAGCACGAAATATTGGCCCTAAGGTATAAAGTAACGGCCCCTCTGTGCCTTTGGTTTTTGGGCTTTTGTTTTTGTTCATAGATGCGGCACATGGTCACCGGGATATAGTGGCTATTGCTGGGAAGATACAGATCGTACCTGAAATAGGAGTCTAAGAGAGAAGAACCTTAAAAAGTGGAAGGTGAAATACGAAAGTCACTGCCGGTTTGCTTACTTGAGTTCGCTCATCGGGGAACTGTCACACCTTCGCGGCAAGCACCCCTAGATAGAAAGAGACCAGGTTGTAGAGGCTACAACCTGGTCTCTTTAAAGTTATTTAGGCGTCCTGGAGAGCGGAACCGTCTACGCTGATCTTAACCTTCTCAGAGATAAGCACGCCGCCAGAGTTCAACGGCGCCTGGAAATCGATACCGAAGTCCTTGCGGTTGATGGTGGCCTTGGCCTCGACGCCGAGGCGGGTGGCGCCCCATGGATCTTCAACTGGGCCAGAGAGCTCGACATCGAAAGTGACAGGCTTAGTGGTGCCCTTAATGGTGAGGTCACCGGTCACGGTGCCACCTTCAGCGTTGAGGTCGAAGGAGGTCGCTGTGAACGTAATCTCAGGGAACTGCTCTACATTGAAGAAGTCCTCGCCCTTAACGTGAGCATCGCGATCATCGTTACCGGTATTAAAGGAAGCGGCTTTGATGGTCGCTTGTGCAGTCTTGGCCTCAGGATCAAAGGTAGCCTCGAATTCGGTGAATTTGCCGGGCACCTTAGTAACCATTGCGTGGCGAACCTCGAAACCAATGGTGGTATGTGCTGGGTCGAAGGTATATGCGCTCATGAAAGTGAACTCCTTAAATATAGTGAAATTAAAAGTTTTTCAATGACCTAAGCGGCCACTGATGACCACTATACATAAAAGGTGACGTGTCCACAATATTTTGGTGAAGAATCACCAATTTTTATTCATGGCGCATATATGACCAGCTCAGCGACTCAATAAATTTAAGATACCCGCTTCTGAACTGGGGGCTTATCAGACCACGGGAAGACGATCCACTCATTCGTGTGCTTCCACACATAATCTGGCATCACCTCGGTGCGGTCCTTGGCATAAATACATGCGGTCTTAACCTCAGCACCCTGCTCCTTGAGAAGTTTGATAACCAAATTGAGAGTACGACCTGAATCAGCCACGTCATCAACCACGAGAAGCCGCCTGCCGCTGATCGAGGAGGTATCGAGCATGGGCTCTAAGAGAATAGGATCGGGCAACGTGGTGTTAACGTCGGTATAAAATTCCACATTGATAGCGTCAGAAAGCTTCACGCCCAGGGAATAGCTGAGTGCACCAGCGGGTACTAAGCCGCCACGTGCCACTGCGATAATAATCTCGGGATCGAAATCGGAATCGGCAATGGTCTGCGCTAGCTCGCGGCTAGCGGTACCAAAACCTTCCCAAGTTAAGATTTCCTTAGTGTCCAGATCGAGGGAGTCTGCGTGGTATGCCATATTCTTACCTTAATCAATCAGTGGGATAAATGCCGAGTATGCTCAAAAGCGCTCTGCGGGGTTGAGGAGAGTGTCACCAGAGCTGCAGAATTGGAATCTAAATCTTTAAAACCTAGCTCGGCATATATGTCTACGTCATCGGCGAGCGTCTGGGTCACTATTTCGCGCTGGGGGTCCTGCTCGTAACAAAAACGCAAACTATGCGCCAAAAGATCGGAAAGTATGTGGCCACCACGATAGGCCGTGCCCACTATGACGTGATCGAGGCGGAAGTGGTTGTCGGCGGAGCTAATGCGAACGGCGCCAGCGAGTACGGTCTTGTCATTAATGCGTTCGTAGCACCTAAGATGGGCAGTACTGCCTAGCGTGTCGCGATCATCGATGATGGGGGCTAAGGCCAAGGAAGCTGGCTGATCCGCACGGAGTTGGTAGATCTCGTGTAATTCCAGAGCGCTTAAACGCTGCAGCGGATCAACGGCAAAAAAGAATGTCATAGCCATAGAGTGTAGAACATGAGATGGCTAACTAAAATCCCCCGACCTTTCTTGATTTGAAGAGGTCGGGGGATGAACTATTAGGATTGAGCGTCGAAACGCGCATGGGAGACCATATCATCCCATTCCACGATTTTCTTACGCTCGCGGCCTTCCTTTTCACCCAATTCGCGCTCAGCGGCGTCGACCCGGTGCCAGCCATCCCACGTGGTGTAGGTAAGCCCCTTAGCCTCTAAGAATTCGATAATATGATGCAATTCGGGTTTCTGGGTCGGTGCCAGCTGCCCCGCCTTCCAATCACTCAACAACATCTGGGTGGTTTCTTTGGCGTCTGATTTGGTATTGCCAATGAGGCCCACAGGCCCACGCTTAATCCAGCCGGTGGCATAAAGTCCAGGAATCGGCTGGTTGTGGGCGTCGAGAATATGGCCACCATCATTGGGGATCACCGCTTTATCGTGATCGAAAGGAATATCAGCAACAGCATCAGAACGATAACCCACCGCCCGGTAGACAGCCTGCATAGGCCACACCTTGAAAGTGCCCGTCCCTACCACATTTCCAGAGCCGTCTAACTGAGTACGCTCCGTTTTTAGGCCCACAACCTTCCCATCGTCGCCGATGATCTCGACTGGGGACTCAAAGAAGTGAATAAAGAGCTTATGAGGGGCGTTCTTGGGCTCCCGCATGGCATATTGCTCGAGGGTCTGGCACACCAGATCTTGCGATTTCGATTCACGACGCGCTTTCTCGCTCGCAGCATCGTAGTCAATATCCTCAGGATCTACGACTACTTCAATAGTCGGGGAGTGGTCGAGCTCCTTGAGCTCCAATGGAGTAAATTTCGCCTGTGCGGGTCCCCGACGTCCGAATACGTGTACCTCGGTGGCTTTATTAGATTTCAGTGCTTCGTAAACATTATCGGGAATCTCGGTGACGTGAAGTTCTTCGCCCGTTTTAGCCAAGATACGAGCCACATCTAGGCCGACGTTACCTACCCCAATCACGCCTACTTGCTGAGCACTAAGATCCCAATCGCGGGCAAATTCGGGATTGCCATCGTAGAAGCCCACGAATTCCGCCGCCCCATGGGAACCCTCGAGATCCTGCCCTGGAATATCAAGGTCGCGGTCTGCTACGGCGCCAGTGGAGAAGATCAGAGCATCATAGAATTCCTTTAATTCCGCAACGCTGACGGTTTTTCCAATGTCAATATTGCCGATAAAGCGCAGCTGTGGCTTCTCCATAACCGCGTGCAAAGATTTCACGATGCCTTTAATACGAGGGTGATCAGGAGCCACACCATAGCGGATCAAGCCAAAGGGAGTGGGCATCCGCTCGAAAAGGTCGACGGCTACCTCAAGGCCAGATTTCATTAATAGATCAGAGGCGTAGATGCCTGCGGGGCCGGCGCCAATTACGGCAACACGGAGGGGGCGAGAATTAGTCATAGAGTCGATATATCCTTGTATTATTTCTAGCTTTGCGATCGCACAAGAATACTAGCAGTCTTGGCCACAGATCGAAATAGCCAAAGAGAACCATTCCTTCAAGCTAGATATGCCACTAACACTCCTCCGAGCCAACTTCATCCCGCCGAGCCCAGTAGGATCCCGCACGGCCTAAATGCATCGTGGCGAGCCTAGCCACGTGTTGCCCAGCTTTGCTCAGCCTTGCCCAGACTCTCCCACTCTTGCCCGTTCTCGTCCATTCTCGCGCTTCCTCGCGATTTCTCGCTTAAGGTGTCAGCTATCTCCAATGGAAGGATTTCAGCGGTGCCGAAGGAACTAACCCCGAATAAGGTTAGTAGGAAAATAATTCCCATAGCGTAAAGGGAAAGGATTTCTGCTCTTTGTCCACTTTATGTGCCAATATGTAGGGCAATTGGGACTTTTGAAGCGGTGAATATTTCTGTGTTGTCGCTGGTATATGCGCTAAGCTGTGAGGGATGGCTCACAGCAGTAAATGGTGTGACGAGTTCTCGTATTTAAACCCATATAGAAGGGACACCTGAAGGTGACACATACAACCCGCTCCGTTGTCATTAGCGCCCTAGGACGCCAGATCGACACAGCTGATCTTGAGCACTTCGCCCAGATATTGGGCCTCGATATCCAGCCGCTCGTCGTGGCCGACCCCACCATCACAGGGGTTTTGTCCACCCGACCTGAATCACCCGTGGTCTATCAGGGCACGGGAAGTATTGATTTCGACGCCCGAGCGGCAGCAGCGCTCGGAGTGCCACTTATCATCCAGGCTGCTGAATTGGGCGTCAGTGCAGAACTAGCACGCGCCGAAGCCAAAGTTCTGGGGGCACATATCGTCGATATCCTAGGCCCTGGTAGCTCTCTAGAATCCGCCCTCCCCGCCCTGCACGAAGCTCAGGTCGAGCCGGTTATGTCGGCTGAGGTTTTCGAGTTCTGGCTGCTCGATCGCGCCCGCCAAGCTAGGGCCCATATCATCCTGCCCGAAGGTGACGATGACCGGATTTTGCTCGCTGCCGATCAGTTACTGGCCCAGGATATCTGTGAGTTGACCATTCTCGGTAATCCTGCGGCTATTACTGCTCGGGCTACAGAGCTGGGTTTGAATATCAGCGCCGCGCACCTGTCGGATCCTTCGAACGATCCCCACGCAGAAGAATTCGCCCAAGAGTTCTATGAGTTGCGTAAGGCCAAGGGCATGACGATTGAAAAGGCCCGGGAAACCATGCAGGATATTTCCTATTACGCCACCATGATGATCCACAAGGGTCTTGCCGATGGCATGGTATCGGGTGCCGCGCATACCACCGCCCACACCATCAAACCTTCTTTCCAGATCATCAAAACCCAACCAGGCACCTCCGTGGTTTCATCGATCTTCCTCATGGTGATGCGCAACCGACTGTGGGCTTTTGGTGACTGCGCCGTCAACCCCAACCCCACCGCTGCACAGCTCGCCGAAATTGCCGCCGTCTCAGCGCGAACCGCTGCGCAATTCGGTATCGACCCGAGGGTCGCCATCCTTTCGTATTCCACCGGTACTTCAGGTTCCGGCCCTGACGTTGATCGTGCCACCGAGGCAACTCGCATCGCGCACCAGAACCACCCCGATATTCTTATCGACGGCCCCCTTCAATTTGATGCAGCCGTCGACCGCGGAGTGGCTGAGAAGAAAATGCCCAATTCCAAGGTTGCAGGTCAAGCCAATGTCTTTATCTTCCCCGATCTAGAGGCCGGAAATATTGGCTACAAAACCGCCCAACGCACCGGCCATGCCCTCGCGGTTGGCCCTATCCTGCAGGGATTAAATAAACCTGTGAATGATCTTTCTCGTGGTGCTACCGTGGCAGATATTGTCAATACTGTAGCGATCACCGCTATCCAAGCCGCCGCTTTATAAGGAGTTTTACATCATGGCCCTCGTACTCGTTCTCAATTCGGGATCGTCCTCGATCAAATTCCAGCTAGTCGATCCTGCCCAAGATGTATCCGCGGCCCCATTTGCCAGCGGACTAGTGGAGCAAATCGGTGAGGAATTAGGGCGCATTACCCTAAAATTCCAGGGAGAAAAACACATTGTGGAAGCCCCCGTTCCCGATCATTCTACCGGCCTCGATATGGCCTTCGCGCTGATGACCAAGCACGGTTGTGGGCCTAAGGATGTGGAACTCAAGGCGGTTGGGCACCGGCTCGTCCACGGCGGCACGCTGTTTAGCCACCCGGTAGTGATCACCGATGAGATCCTCGAGAAGGTTTACGATTTGATCCCCTTGGCGCCACTGCATAACCCTGCCAATATCGACGGTATCGTGGTGGCGCGCAAACTGCTTGACACTGTTCCTCATATTGCAGTATTTGATACTGGCTTCTTCGCCGCTATGCCTGCCAGTGCAGCGCTCTATGCCATCGAGCTTGAGACCGCAGAGAAATATGGCGTCCGCCGCTATGGTTTCCACGGCACCAGCCACGAATTCATCTCCAGGCAAGTTACAGGTTTGCTAGACAAACCCGCTGCCGAGATTAATCAGATCACTTTGCACCTCGGTAATGGCGCCTCCTGCGCAGCTATTAAGGGCGGCCAACCCATCGATACCTCGATGGGGCTGACCCCGCTCGCAGGATTGGTCATGGGTACCCGCTCAGGTGACATTGATCCAGGCATCGTATTCCACCTGCACCGTACTGCTGGTATGAGCATTGACGAGATCGATGTCCTGCTGAACAAGAAATCCGGTGTGAAGGGTATTTCGGGGGTTAATGATTTCCGTGAGCTGCACCAGCTCATCGCTCGCGGTGATGAAAAAGCTCGGTTGGCCTATGAGATCTATATTCACCAACTGCGACGTTATATCGGTAGCTATATGATTCAACTGGGCCGCGTCGATGCCATCACTTTCACCGCCGGCGTAGGAGAGAACGACGCTATTGTGCGTGCTGATGCGCTGAAAGATCTTGAGGTCTATGGCATAAAGATTGATCCTGATCGAAACGCTGTGCGCGCTGAGGAGCCGACCGTGATCTCCACCGATGATTCAGCGGTCAAAGTTTTCGTTGTTCCCACCAACGAGGAGCTTGCGATTGCTCGCTACTCAAGTGAGCTCGCTGGTCTCGATTAAAAAAATAAAAGCCAATACAAGCCTTAGTGGAATAGCCACTAAGGCTTTTTTAAAACCACGTACGTGGCCGAACTTTGTTAGCCATATCGACCAGCTGATAGCGATATTTCGCGCTCGGTGCCACTCGAGCCTGCACACGTAGAGATTTTGCCAAGCCCACCCGCAACCCCTTTTGACTAAAGGGGTACTCAAATAAATCGGTGGTAACAGCGGATTCCTCTAAATTGCTGCTGCGTAACCAGTTCAGTGCTGCATGGAGAATCACAATCTTCAGCTGCAAAAAACGCGGCTCATTCGTAGGAATCCCCTCCAAACGTCGAGCAGCTCTTCTAATGCGCTGCTCGTTCGGTTTCAAGGAGACGAGGTACACAATACTTGTCAATAGGGCCATACGATGGTGTATTGACGCAGGCGGTACCTCATCGAGTGCCTTCACAGCCATATCTATCTGTTTTTCGGCGAGCAATTGGCGCGCCAATCCGAAGGCCGAGCTCACCGTGGTGGGGTTCGTAGCCCATACCAGCGCATAGAGATAGATCGCTTTAAAGCGCAATACTTCAGGTTTTGCCGTAAGCTTATTCCACAAACCAGCAAATTCACTCACCGCTGTCCCTTGAAGGCTTGCGGCTTCCAGCGCGAGATCTGGGCTCAACAAGGGTGACTCGGACAGCCCTTTTTGCTGGAGGATTAATTCGCTAACTACAGCGCGCGCCAGCTTAGGTGCAACCTCACCGGGCAGGACACTAAAAACCCTGTTAAAAGCGTCTTGGGCATGAGTAAAATCTTCAAGTAAGAGCCGAGTGATACCCGAATACCACTGGAAACGCCATTCGGTTCCCAATTCTTCCTCTAATTCTCCCAGCCATTCTTTGGCTTGCTGTGTAAAACCGAGATCAAGGAGGCTGCGCACGATGCCGAGAGGGATTTCCTTTGACCCGCCAAATTCCTCTAATTGCAAGGCTCCGCGCATGGTTTCGAGCGCCTCCGAGGGTTCTGCATAATTTGATCCAGCGATCATGGTCGCGCCGGGATCATCGCGATCGAGGAGTGGAATATGCAGAGCTGCCACGACTTCAGCGGGCGTTATTGACGCATTCCGCACTGTTCCATCGAGGAGCTGATCAGTTTTAAAAACCGTGTGCTTGGTACCAAACGTGGAACGCTGCGGGGAGAAGAGTGAGTGCTGCGCCGGGTATTGCAGCGATTTGTGGATCGCTAAATATTCCCGCAATACTCCATACAGCTGAGTTTCCATTTCGTGGACTGAACTAAAGCGAGCTGCCGGATCGGGAGCTAGAGCGCGCTGCAGGAGCCGGTAATAGCTCAAATAATGGGCAAAGAGAGGCTCCTCATCAGGAGTAGGAAGTCCTAGAGTGTAGTGGCCGTTATCAACAGGTAAGTGAACGGTCAACGCAGCGAGGGTACGTCCGATGGTATAAATATCGCTAGCCACACTCGGACCTTGGGTGGCTACCTCGGGGGCTTGAAAACCCTTGGTGCCAAAAATATAGCCAAAGGCGCCGATACCAGAAACCGCCCCAAGGTCGATCAACTTGACTTGATCCTCGGTGACGACGATATTATCGGGCTTCAAATCGTTATAGACAACCCCGCGGGCATGCAAATAGGACAGCGCCGGTAGAATCTCCAGAATATAGCCGATAGCTATATCGAGCGGGAAGAGCCCGTTATATTGGGAGCTGCGTAGGGCCTTGAGGCTGGGTCCAGGCACGAATTCCATGACGATAAAGCCACCGTCGATACGCGGGTCGTCGATAAAGTTGTAGGCCTTAACAATCACCGGGTGGGTAATATCTGCAAGGAATTCCCGCTCCGCTACAGCCGCCGCATAATCTCGGGGATTATCGCGGCTGACAATACTCTTGAGCACCACCACACGCCCGGTGATATTGCGGTCCTTGGCCAGATAGATCCACCCCATACCGCCACGCTCTAATACGCCGAGTACCTCATACTGGTCGCCCACCACATCGCCGGGCCCCAGCACGGGGCTCTGGTGGTCTTTCCACGCATCAGAAGTGAGAAATTCCGTTTCCTTAATGGGTACAAAGGGCAAATACACCATGCCGTTGGCAACCGCGCGCGCCCCCCTGGTAGCTGCACGGCGTTTGCGAAAGGTTGAAAGCGCTTCCTGGTGTGAGCGTACCGAAGGATCATCTATAGCAGGAGTAGCGGTGGTCAAGGAGAAGCTAGTGCCCTCAGTATCATCAGCAAAGGGATCGAAGGGGACCGCCGAGGTAGCAACCTCGGGATGCATACGTTCACTATGAGTATCCATTATTCCTCCTCTCGATACCGTGGTGCAGGTAGCGCTATCTGTGGTAAATAGGCACCCAACCACTTATTATATGAACGCTGCCACGTGCCATCGGCTCGAATGCGCTCGAGGGTGACATTAACCTGACGTACCAATCCCGACGTGTTGCGACGATAATCTGACTGTCCAATCGCCACCGCGTAATCCTGCCTGTTGAGGTTGTCTCCGACAATGGTTGTAAAGGGGTCTTGGGCAGCCATTCCTGACAAAATAGTATCGTCAGTGATAATCGCCGCTACCTGATCTTGCTGCAGGGCCACTAGGCAATCAGCACTTGTTTGAGTGATGAGTAGATGGGTTTGAGGAGCTTCCAACCGTACAAAGGCCGCTCCCGTAGAATTCTCTGTGACACAGGCAGTGCCCCCTGCTAAATCTTCAAGAGAACTGATGCCCGAGGATTTATCGACCAGCATTCGGGTGTATCCGGCGAAATAGGGAATAGAGAACTCTACCTCGTTTTCTCGCTCTTGAGTGATAGAAATCGTACGCATCGCAATATCAACTGCTTCCGTATGCAAAGCATCTTCCCAGTTTGTGGCGTTAATATAGCGGAACTCAATGCGATTAGGGTCACCGAAAATATCTCGAGCTATCTCACGGGCGATATCTACTTCGAAGCCTTCCAGCGTGCCAGTCGTAGGGTCTCGAAAACTCAAAAGATTGTGAGCTTGGTCGACGCCGACGATTAACCGACCGCGGCGGACAATCAATGGCACCCGCTCCTTGGGACTTAAAGCATCAGGGCGGAGGGATCCGCGATTCTCTACACTGCGAAATTCGTGGGCCTTCTGGGCTCCCGCATCTTCTTTGACCGCTTTGTGGGGTAGCGGCATAATCGCCTCGGTCCTAGGGCTGGCGATCAGCGGAGGGTCGGCTGGTGATGCCTGGCAGCCGCTCGTCGCGCCCATCACAGCCATGCACGCACCGAGACCGCAGCGTAGTGGGTTAAGGGCAAAAGGATTCTTCATCAGAGATATTCCTGTAAACGAGGGCGTATTCCCATCCAGATACTCACAACCGCTAGGAGGGAGAGGACGAGTGTGACTGCCGAAACGGAGGCCGAGGCCGCGATGCCTCGATTGATATAGTCGCGCATCTGGCTTCGTGAATCATCGATGAGAGTCGCTAGAGCTGTATCCAATTCCTGATAAGGATGACTCGAGGAAGCAGCGGCGGTAAGTTTTTGTGCCTGATCATAATCCCCAGCATTGAGGAGGGTGACTAATTGTTGGTGAGAACGAGACCATCGATCAAGGAGTTCATGAGCATCACTGCTTTTACTCTGCGGAAAAAGGTCTAAAGTGGCATTGATATCGCTGATCGTGGTGTCAAAATTCTTCGTCGAGTTCACCAACGATTGACGCCAAACTAAAGCGAGCATCTCCGAACCACGCGTTTGTTGGGCCGCAATTCTAGCCTCGATGACCTCCGATAGGGGCTGAGAAGCCTGAGTATAGGACTGATTTCCCGCCTGAAAAGTAAGAGCGGCTGAGGAAATCACCCACGCATTAGCAATTAATAGCAAGAAGGTGGCCGCTACCATACCCCGGTTCAAACGCCTGTTACTCACACTTGACAGCCACAATTGGGTGAGAATGAGTGCGATGAGAGCAACCAATAAGCCTATGAGGGGAATCCACAGGGGTTGGGTCAGCGTTGTCTGTTGCTGGTGGACGTTCTCACTGGTAAGTGCATAAAGACGAGCAGCATTGGGAAGCATATGTTCGCGCATTAGCGTAGACGCCTCGGACATATACGCCACGCCAACTGGATTGCCTTGGCGATTATTAGCCCACGCAGTTTCCACCAACCCGGTATAGATGGGTAAATGCTCGGATAGACGAGTAATCAATCTCATCTCTTCGCCAGTTGGGTCGGTAATTCCATTGGCGGTAACCGCTATATCTCGGGCTGCTTGCTGATACGCCAACTGATAGTCATCGCGATTGGAGTTGGAATCGACCCCAGCCAAGACGAAGCCGGAGCTCGCCGCCGTATTCGCCGCCGCCAAATTGGAGTACAGAGACTGTGCTAGATAGCTCACAGGTTCGGTGGTGGTAATTAAGTGATCGAGGTCGCTGCGACGCTGCGCAGCGGATTGACTCATGAACATCCCTGTACCGACCACCACAATGCTCAGCACAAGCATGAGGGCGGTCATGCGTCCCGGGGTCGTTTTCAGAAAGCTCCATCCGTGTTGGATGAGCGCCTTGGGATAGTTGATATAGTCATGCCAAAACTCTTGGTAGACACTGCGGTGGTGAGATGTCTCTTCCAACCACTCATCCTGAATATTCTCAGGCACTATCTGCGGCGAATTCTGTTCTGTGTGCGTCACGGCATTATCGCATCCCTCATCGAGCTCTCTGGGAATTAAGTATATAGGTGTCAAGCTGATACCGAGCTACGAAGTGCTGGTGTGAAGTAGGAGTTACGTTTATCACCGCCGTCGAGCGGGCCCCTTTAATTGTGAAAAACGAGTTATCTGGCATCTACCAGGGGGCTAACTACGGGCATAGATCCCTATTTCGTGATCCTGGGATTAACTGGAATCTGTAAAATTTTTGGTATCACGTAACTGCTCTGGGCTCTGCCCGTGAGAGCAGGGCGAAGGCCGGCACGTAGCTCACAAAGCGGGATACCACTGCCGAGGTTGAGACCCAGCCCATAGCAAAGTTATTGGTGAAAAATCTGTTTATTCGGGTGATAAACGGTTCGCCAATGCAGGCGAGGGCCTTTATTGTCGGTGGAAGTCAGGACTGCGCACGGGGTTTATCTTCCGCTGGAGCTGATTAGGGTCACCGATCTCGGACGTAAAACAGAAGGTCTTCAGAGACGGGTAGAAGCCGAGTCTGGTAACTAATATCCCCAGTATTCCTTTGAAAAGGTGAGGGGCGTACACCGTTTTTGTCACGGATAATTACTAGATGGGCACCTAGGGTATTTGTAATTCTGTTTATTAGATTCGACCAGTATGCACCATTTATCTCTTTAGTGGCGATCGATAGCAGGATCCGAGGGGAATATAGGTTGAGACATTCAATCAGGTGTCGATTCGAGTAGGATATCGTGTCTACAGGCCCTTAGTTGCCGCAACTCACGGGAAAAAATTGAGCAGCGGAAACTAAGTTCGGTTATTAAAGAATTATGAAAAGGCATATTTTTAGAAAAATTCCTATTTTACTCCGCCCTTCAGGCTAGTGATAATCTCGTACACATATTGCCCAAAGCCGATCTAGAAAGATGCTATCGCTAGACCCGCTGTTTGAATGGAGACAAGATGCCTTTCCCTGATATTGATTCCAATACCTTTACCGCTTTGTTAGACATCCTTTACACTGACCAATACGGCGATTGGGAGGGTGCAAATCAGAAGAAACTTGACGAGTTAAATAATCAGCTTTACGAAGAGTTGGATCCTCAGCGCGAAGCCGAGGCAGAGTTGAAACAAGTGAAGGGTTATATCCACTCGCTGCAGGGTGAGATTGATAAGGTCAACGAAGATATCGAGTTAGCACGGGAGAAGATTGCACATCTGAAGATCAAAAAATCGCGGCTGAGAACTGAGTTTAATTTAGCTAAACGCGCTATGCGGGGCAGTCGCTACGAAGCTGAGCTAAAAACTGCAGGAAAGATGAGTACCTTTGTTAATACTGGATTAACAATCTGGCACTCCAGTAAAGCTCAGGAAATTGAGGAGGCTATCAATTCAATTGAATATAGTCTGGTCGATCTGAAAAATGCGATAGAACGGATGAGGGCTCAGCGGACGGATCTTAAGGAGGATCTTCGCGAGGCTAAAAAGGAGTGCACAGTAGCCAAGCGGGAGGCGGCGAAGGTTCCATTAAGTGCCAGGACCTTAGATAAAGAAATTGCTAAGTTTGTCGATGAATGGAAATCGCAACGACGGGCTTATCGCGAAGATCTTCGCCAATTGATTGAGCAGCGTCTCGATTCTCGTCTGGACCAGCGTCAGCAGATTGGGCAGCTGGAAGGCTTTATTGACGATTATGATGAGCTTAAACTGTCGTGGCAGCATATTTGGCAGCAAAAGCTCGCTAAGATTGAGGAAGCGTATAATCTTCCCGCGTTGATTAAGGCAGAGGAGGCTGGCGAAAGTCTCGCCGCACGTGCAGAGCAGAACGAGATCGAAGTGACCAGCGCATACCAAGACTTGAGAAGCGAAAAAGCTGAGCTCGAGGATATTCTCGCACAAGCAGAGAACAAAGAGATGGACTTGAGGAGTGCATTTTTTGGTAACAGGCTAGGCGTCCCAGCCGCGATAGCAACAGTGATTCTCGGTATTTTCGTTGTACTGATCGGTCCGTGGTCTCTGACGTTGACAGCGTTGGTTGTCATCCTTGGGGTCGCACTTTTGGTCTTAGTAGCCGCTTCCCTCATAACGGCTGTAGTGGTTAAAAATGCGGCGGATAGGGCACTCCAGCAGCTGCGAGAGGAATCTCGCGCTGAATTAAAGAATGTGGTTGCTAAACTCGATATGGTAGACGCGCAACTAGGCGAGGCAAAAGAACTCACTGTAGAGGCCCAAACCGAAAAATATGCGGCTGTGAAGAGCCTTCGTGCTGCCCGCGAGAAAGTCGAACGAGAAGTGAGAACAACTTATGGAATTCCCTACCCGGAGAGGAGAACACCTAACTTTCCTGTTGAGGCCGATAAAAAACAGCTAGAGATCTGCTTGGATCAAATCCGCTCCGATTTCTTCGGCCAGGTTCTCAATGATATAAATGAGCCACTTTCGGTTGATTACTCAACTTTCACTCCCAACGCCAACAGTGTTAGTCAGACTCCACTGGCACAGGATGCGTTCAACGAGTGGGTGGGAGCTAATGCTCATTATCCTTGGTGGACAGCGTAACGTTAGATCACCGCTTTTCCGTCGGAAGGGTAGCGCAGTTGGGCCCACAAAACCTTAGGTGGACAAGGGTAATTAGCTACCCTATGACTAAGTCGAAAAGGACAGGACACAAAGAGCAAGTCATGCAATGCTAAACATCGGGCACCTAAATATCCAGGTTGTTAGCCCTGGATATATTTATCAAGTATGAGTAGAGAGGCTTCCACGTGGTTAATCCGAATTGGATTGGTGAAGTCTCCTCGCTGCATAACGGTGAATTAGGGCCTACCAGCTTTCGTTAATGAGAGATCAAAAGGGTTTGCAGTTAGGGCAGACATCGGACTCGGGGTGTAGGTGCTGAACCCAATCGTATTCTCGGGAGAGCATATTAGTTTGCTTCTGTATGGAGATCCCTGAAACGTGGCGACGGCTGTCGCCGCACTACTAACTTTTTGGTCAATCGGGCTTTTACCTACGAGGTGCACAGCGGATTCATCATTGGGATATGTTGGGGTGTGCAAGGACTCTGGGTTTTCTAAGGTAGTCCAACGAGGATGCCAGAAACTCTGTATCCGAGGCTGATGGATCGATGAAGAATAAATCGCTGTGCTTAGGTGATCGAAAGCTGAGTGGTGGCGTTGATCTCGTTACTGATCTCAGTTCCTTCGACAAGCTATGTAGTTAAAGCTGTAGCTTTGACTTCTTTGCTCGTCAGGATGCCCAACGGTGATCGATGTTGAAGGTCGCTGTCGGTAGAGTTTTAATCGCTGCAGTAACTGTTTGGGGAGTGTCCTGAGGTTGCGGGGAGATTTTGTATGTCATGCTGTTTCTAGACTAGACGGATATTGTGGCACCCACTACCTTTCCGGCCATAGGCAGAATCAAAAGATGGCACGGAACTCTTCCTAGCACCTGCTGAACTTTTCCCAGTGACGAGTACCTCTCCCATTTCCCTGGCCTTGAACTGATCTGCGGCTACCATGATATCCTCGTAATTCGCTGCGATATAGATACGTCACACAAATCGTCGTTGACTCGGCGATTTCAGAAAATCCTTTTCGGTCGCCACAGTGGATACTGGGGACTCCGATGAACCTATCGTTTGCAATTTCGGTACCTAACGATGGCCAGTGTAGAGCCACCTTCAGCAGCAGGTATTCAATAACCCCAGAATGCGCTTGATGGCCTCTGTGTTCATACTTTGCGACCATGTGGATAGATTTGTCGAGAATATGCTTGTTGTCTGAGAAATTCGACTTCAGGGATGGTGAGAGAAGTTTATAGTGTAAAAGTCACAAAATTGGTGACGTTACCACGCAACAACTTTAGCTAGCTTTGAACCGGTGACTGTGCTGATCATATCCGGCTCTAGCCCCCTCTAGTCGTTAACTCCAAATCGGAATCTGTTTCTCGTAGAGCGCTACTCCCCGATTTAATTGTCTTAAATTCCCACAGCGATCTCAGCGGTTTTCTATCACCATTTTCCGGATTAACAACTCCCTGGGCGTCTTCGCATTTCTTTCGCGGCACGACATCCGTCGTCGCGCATCCACCCTCGTAGCTAAGTTTCGACCCTTCTTAACACGATTGCTGACTCCTCCCTCCACAGGCAGGTAAGGACAGAATCTCTTGGCTTGTGCGAGGAGGCAGTACAACTGAGTGGATCGTCATTTCCCTGAATGCCGAGGTCTTATTCCCCACATTGGCGCCCAGGCGCTAGAATTATTCCCTTGATAAAGGTCGCACACCGCACCTATCCCCCGCCTTTTGAGGGGAGTTGGGACGCGGTGCGCGAGAGTATGAAAGAATGGCAAGAATGATTGAAGTTCGCGGATTAACCAAAAAATATGGTGATGTCCTTGCTGTCGACGATTTATCCTTCGACGTCCAGCCGGGGATCATAACCGGCTTTCTCGGACCCAACGGTGCCGGTAAATCCACCACAATGCGGATGATCCTCGGGCTTGATAATCCCACCTCGGGCTCCGCGCTGATAAATGGTAAGCCCTACCGGTCTATGAGGAACCCCTTGGGGACTGTCGGTGCGCTTCTCGACGCTAAGGCTGTGCACCCCAATCGTTCGGCCTATAATCACCTCAAGTGGATCGCCCAAGCGAATGGTATTCCTACTGCACGCGTTCAAGAGGTCCTCGATATTGTGGGCCTGGGTGGCGTGGCGAAGAAAAAAGCCGGCGGTTTTTCCCTAGGTATGGGGCAGCGCCTGGGCCTTGCCGGGGCACTCCTGGGTGACCCCGAGATTCTAATTCTTGATGAGCCTGTTAACGGTCTCGACCCCGAGGGCATCCACTGGGTACGCGAATTATTGCGTTCGCTTGCTGCGCAGGGACGTTCCGTTCTGGTGTCTTCGCACTTACTCAGCGAGATGGCACAAACCGCCGATCACCTCATTGTCATTGGCAAGGGTAAATTGGTCGCGGATCAATCTACCTATGACTTTATTAAGAGCCACTCCGCAGCCTCAGTGAAAATTCGCACCGAACGCAGCGAGGAATTTGCTTCCAATCTCGATGAGGAGGGAATCAAATATATGCAAAGCAAGGACGAAGAAGGTCGCGATATCTTCCTGGTTCCAGATCAGACTACCGACTATATCGGTGCTGTGGCTTTTTCCTACGGGCACCTCATCCAGGAACTCACCCAGCAGCGGGCATCCCTGGAAGAAGCATTTATGGGCATGACGGGCGACGCTGTGCAGTATCAGTCCACCGTGACCGTTCAGCAAACGGAAGGATCATAGGAAAAGATTATGCTCAAAACGATTTTTTCAGAGTGGACCAAACTAATAAGCACCAAAGCCATCTACTGGACTACTGCGCTCTTTTTTGCACTCTGTGCAGGAACAGCTGCGTTGATGGGGTGGAATACCGTCCCACAGCCACAACTATTTAATATTCCCATTCTCTACGCCAGCGCCGCAGTATTAGCTGTTAATACCTTTGGTTTATTCATCGTGAGTATCCAAGCAATTATGGTGTTTACCGCTGAGTACCGCCACAATTATGCCTCGGTCACCTTTGCCGCCACCCCGCAGCGCATCCAAGTGGTTGTAGCTAAGTGGCTCGTCTACAGCCTCTTTGCGGCTGTGATGACCTTTATCACCACTATCAGCTGTTTCTATATCGCCAAGTGGGCTGCGAGTGAAGAGGCGAGCAAAACGCTCATTGTGTGGTCGGATGATAATGCCCTTCGTCTCATGTGGGTATTGCCGTTAGTTATCGTTCTCATGGTGACCTTCTCTCAGGGCGTTGCCCTTATCGTGCGCCAAACTGCGGGCGCGGTTGCGCTCATGTCGATGTGGATCCTTGCCTTGGAGAATATTGTGGGGCTGCTGCCGAAAATCGGTCCGTGGGTCGTTAAATACGGTCCCATGTCGAATATGCAGGCCTTTGTACAGCGCACGGATATTCAGGATATCGTGTGGGGCTACCAAGGTTCGGGTCTTTATTTTGCGGTATGGTCGCTCGCCATCCTCATCCTTGGCACCGTTATGGTGAAGCTGCGAGACGCCTAGTACGATTCGTAGCCCCAAACTCAGCCAGCCCCTTTTTCACCAGGGGCTGGCTTTATAATTTTGGTAGGGTACCCTTCCCTAGTATCAGCTGAGATTTACACAGGGTTATATAAAGATTCTCACTTCCAGCGGTATCCCTTCAATTTGAAAATTTGAGGCTTTGATGCAAAAAACGTCTACGATTTCTCTCGGTTTGCTGTTTGCCCTGGCACTATTAACAGCGTCAGGCCCCTTTTCTATTGACCTCTATTTGCCCGGGCTGCCCCAGGTGGCCGCGGAGCTGGCCACCTCAAAAGTGCAATGGACTCTCTCCTCCTTCATGCTTGGGATGGCTTGTGGTCAACTGGGTGTAGGAGCCCTAAGTGACACCTACGGCCGCAAGCGCTTTCTGATCGCCGGCGCTGGTATAGCCCTCGTTGCCGCTATAGGTTGTGCATTCGCCCCTTCCATTGGAATGCTTATCTCCGCCAGATTTTTCCAGGGTATCGGTGCCGGAATGTGCGTAGTCCTCGCCCGCTCTGTCATTCCTGATCTGATGGAAGGGGTTGCCGCCGCGAAGGCCTTTAGCTGGATGATGATCGTTGGTGGGATCGCACCCGCCCTGGCTCCCGTAGTAGGTGCCTTTCTTATCGATTTCATGTCGTGGCGCGGGATCTTCCTCGTGCTCGTGGCTATAGCCTTTCTACAAATGATGGTGGTTATTTTCTTCATACCCGAAACCCGACCCCCTAGTGCCCGCACACCCTTTAATATCAGCGCCTTCAGCGAAGTGGCGCGTAACCGAACTTTCCTCTTCTTCTGCGGGAGCTTTGCTCTCGGCTTTGGTACTCTTTTTAGCTATATCTCCAGCGCCTCCATCATTATCCAGCAGATCATGGGATATTCCCCTAAGATCTTCGCCTTGGTTTTTGCCATAAATTCCCTTGGCCTTATGTCAGGTGGCTTCATCAACACTAAATTGCTTGATCGCTATCCTCCGAGCTCAATTCTGCGAGGCGCCCTCGTGGTTGTGCTCCTCGCTGTGGGGGTTCTCAGCACTGCAGGATTGGTTAGGGCTCATCACTTTGTGCTTTTTGCAGCGCTGTTTTTCGCTATCGCTCCACTTTCGGTGGTGATGGGTAATGCCACGACCATCGCCCTCGGTGCGGTGCGTGCTCGAGCTGGTTCAGCCAGTGCGCTTTTAGGGTGCGGGCAATTTCTTATGGCAGGGCTTGTCTCCGCCATTGCGCCTCTTGGGAGCTATCCACCCGCTATGATGGTGGCGTCTATGGCGGTGTGTGCAACGGGAGCGTTGTGCCTATCTAGTTTGGGACGTCGCTCAATCAGCGCGTAATACCTACGTGCACATTAATCATGCTTATTCTTATTTGCTACTGAAGAGCTGAACTCAAGCGCATAATATTATCAATATAGCGCCTGCCTAGAGACCGAGTATTCCATTCGTCCAGGGTCAGGGGTATAGATGCATCTCGGTACTGTACGGCGATCTCGTGGAGATCCTCGATCATATCGCCGTGAGTGAGCATTACTGAGATCTCGTAGTTAAGGCCAAAACTGCGCATATCCATATTTGAGGAGCCGAATACCCCCAAGGAATTCTCGGATAATGGGTCAGCTAGGAGAAATTTACTGTGCAGCACAAAGGGCGCTGGATATTGGTAAATATTGACTCCCGCCTCCAATAAAGCCTGGTAATAGGAGGATTGAGCGTGCGCCACCATAAATTGATCCCCTTTTTCACTAACCAAGAGATCGACGGTGACCCCGCGGTAGCATGCTGATGTGACCGCTTCGAGGAGGGATTCGTCGGGAATGAAATAGGGGGAGCACATAACAATGTGGTCCACTGCTTGGTGGATAATCGAGTTGAACATCCGCAGATTAGGTTCGGTTTCATAACCTGGGCCGGAGGGCACTAACTGCATAATATTGACGTGATCCGCGCCGGGGGTTGGAGCGGGGTTCTCGGGCAGTTCTAATAATTCTTCAGTTTCAAGATACCAATCCACCGCGAAGATATGGTTGATATCAGTAACGATGGGCCCACCCATTTCCACCATGATATCTACCCATTCGCGCCCGTCACGGCGATTCTTGCGCAATAAATAGTGCGGTGCAATAAGGTTTTGCGACCCTAAGAAGGCGCGGTGACCATCAACGATGAGAATTTTGCGGTGATTGCGTAGATCGGGGCGCCGGAATCGCCACCGCCACGGGCGCAGCGGCAACATGACATGCCATCTCACGCCTATAGCGTCGAGGCGTTTGCCTAAAGAGAAATAACCTGGATATTTCCACGACCCCACGTGGTCAAAGAGGAGTCGGACGGTAACCCCGCGCTCGACTGCGCGCCTGAGTGCCTGGAAAAACGCATCAGTTTCCTCGTCCCAGGCGACAATATAGATTTCTACGTGCACACTTTCGCGCGCATTATCGACCGCTTTGGTCATGCGTTTCAAACTGTCGTGGAAAGAAGAGTGCACCCCATAATTGATCCCTGTCGCCAAGGGCATGGAGGTGAGATGCTTATTCAGGCTAACTATAGATGCCAATTCGGGGATCAAGGTGGGAACAGTACTGACGTGTTTTCGCTGTGAGAAGCGTTTATTTGCCTCTTCGAGTACGGCGTGGCGTCGCCTATTGATATAGGGTGAGCCCATTAAGAGAAAGAGCGGCAACCCGATATAGGGCAGCACAAGAATTGCAAGCAACCATGCAGTCGAGGATGAGGGGCGCCGACCCTCGGGTACGAAACCAATGGCGATAATTTTGATCGAATAATCAATAATGAGCAGGATGGTCTGCCACGATCCGAGGTCTAGATTCACCGATAATCAACTACCACCGGGGTATGATCAGAAGCCCCCTTGCCACGCCGTTCGTCCAAGTCAATAAAGCTATCGCCAATAATTAAATCTCGGCTGAGCTGGAAATCAATGAGCAAACCCTCGTTGCGTTCAAATCGGAAGTCTTTGTAATCAAAATTCGAATAACCCGTTTGGGGCGAGGCTATCTCGAGACCGGCGTCGATTAGCGCAAAGAAGGCTTGTCGTTCGGGTTCCGTAATATGGGTCTTACCAGCAAAAGCAGCAACGGACCAAACATTCTCATCGCGGGGGATCACATTAAAATCGCCACCCAAAATAAGCGGTCCCGAGGTAGTGTCGACATAGTTGCGTAACCCAAAAAGCCATCGCAGTTTGTAGTCATAGTGGGCATCGGCGATGCTTCGACCGTGAGGTGTATAGAGACTCCACACCTCAACTCCTTGGCAGGTGGCGCCAATAGCGCGTGCTTCAACCTCTTGAGCTGCAAGGGGGTCTTTGGCAAAGCCGGGCTGATGAGGGAAATGATATTGGATATCATCCAAACCGACCCGTGAGAGAATGGCTACCCCATTCCATTGGCCAAAACCACAGTGGGCGATTTCATAATCGGGGAAAGCATCATAGGGGAATTGCTCGTCCGTGCACTTCGTTTCCTGCAGCAGGCAGATATCAATATCGTGACGGTCTAGGAACTGGCGTGCCCGCTCGGTCCGAGTACGCACCGAATTTATATTCCAATTAGCAACTCGCATAACCAAGAGTTTAACCCTTCTACGAGGGATATGCGCTGCTAGCCCAAAACTCCCACCCGCGACCGGTGATGCTCATAAAAACCCAGGGATTCGAAGACCGATAGCAGGGCTTCGTAACCTGGATGCAGATAATAATAGGCCGTATGCGCCTGCACGCTCGAGCCCCACGATATGATAGCTGCTATCGCCGCGTCCACCTGGCTTTTAGCTAGGTCGTGTGGCGCTACTTCGGGGAGGAAAATACCCAAATAACCATGGACGACCACCCCAGTGGCACAAAGATCTAGTTCACTGTCCGCCGTTTCGATCCTCACGGTGTGCCGAATAGGCGCAGACTCCTCGGGTGCTGCGCGATCCGCGTTGAGCGGGTGCAGCGATTGTACTAAGGCGATAATCTCTGGTCCAACATCTTTTACCATGCGCTCGGCGGGCCTGCCTATCCGTTCTGGTAGCCACACGCGAGGCGGCACCCCGTGGTGTTGGGAGAAGGCCTGGATGTCCGCCACGGGGACCTCGCCAAAAGCTGCTGACAGGCCAAGGGGGATGGCCGATTCGAAGGCTAAGCCGTGGTGGCTCCCCGCGCGCATGAGCCATTGTCTGTTGGTAGACCAGGTGTGATATTCGCAAGCAACGCTGTGTGCATAAGCTGACTCCAGAGCGCGGATATCTGCATTTCTTACGGTACGTGGGGATAACTTCTTGATAATATGCACTTCCTCCCACGGCACTGTGATGACCGGTTTGGAGGAAATATAACCGCCAACCTTTTGGGGGCGCACCGTGATTGAGTGCCCCTGGTTGATCTCGACGACATGGCCAATGATATCGGTATGCGCTTTTTGAGCCTCTAACTCCGAAGACCCGGCCACAGCACGACGCAAGACGATGCGTTCGCCTACCGCAGGGGAGTCGGACCTAAAGATAAAAGACATTAGTTCTCGTCACATTCCTCGTCGAGATCATCGTGTCCAAAGGGATCGACATCTTCGCCAGGCATCCATGTGGAGCCGGGAGCACCCCAACCCTCAGCCTTGATAGCTTTTTTAGCGGCACGCTTCCAACGCCCGACGAGTACATCGGCGTAGACGAAGCCATCGAGGTGGCCCACTTCGTGTTGGAAACACCGCGCTAGGAAACCAGTGGCCTCCATACTGACCTCCTCGCCCTGTTCGTTAAGACCAGTGACTTTTGCCCATGAGGCGCGGCCAGTAGGAAAGCCCAGACCCGGCAGCGACAGGCATCCCTCATCATCCGACCCATCAGTTTCTGGCATGCCGAGAGGAATATCGGAGGTTTCCAGCACAGGATTGATAAAGCACCCACGGTGGTAGACACCTTGGTCATCGGGGCAGTCGAATACGAAGATGCGTTTATTCACACCGATCTGGTTCGCTGCTAGGCCTACCCCTCGTGCAACCGCCATGGTTTCATACATATCGGCGATTAATTCCTGCAGTTCAGAGACGGGTTCGGTAACTGTTTCCGTGGGAGCGTGCAGGACGGGGGTACCATATATAACGATAGGTCGAACAGTCATGCAATACAGTGTATTACATGGATGAGGCACGTAATCTACTTGCTTTCGAGCAACAAGCACCGCGGAGTCTTGGGGCCAAAGAAGAAGCGATTAGAAAGCAATTGGGAATGAGCCCGATTAGGTATTATCAACTTTTGAATAAAATTATTGATCAGCCAGCCATGATGCAAGAATATCCACTCCTGACTGCGCGCCTGCGCAGGTTAAGGGATACTAGGGATGAAGAGAGATTCAAGCGTTCAGGTACAACGAGTTAGGATATGAATGTGATGGACAAAGAGACCAGTCAGACGCTTCCCCTGCGCGGAATGGCCATGATTTTGATTGCAGTGGCACTTCTCCTCGCATCGTGGGGAGTATTCCAGCTCAATCGCTCGGATTCTTTAGATAACTGGGCAGCTCCATACCCCGTCGCGGACACCGATAAGACTGCCGGGAAACCCGTAGCCCGAAAGGAAACAACCACCCCTGCTCCAGTAAAAAAGACTGACACGTCTTACAAGGAGAAGTCTGAGGCAACCCCAGCCCCGGCCACCCCACGGGGTGGGACTGCTGGAGCCGTGGACCCCGGAACCCCAGCTGCTCCTCCAGCAGCACCAGCGCCCGCAGCTCCTGCACCGGCGCCCGCTCCAGCCGCGCCAGTAAATGTGTTGAATAACTCTCTCATACCAGGGTTGGCGGGCCGTGTGGAAATACGAGTCAATGACGTTGGATTCAAAGTTGGTGAAGTGGGAAATCTTCCCGAGAGCCAGCTCGTAGCCCCGCAGAATACGGTTTACTACACCGACAATGAGGCCGGAGCCCGCGAGCTTGCTCAAAAGCTGGGTGCTAACGCGGCACCTGCTCCCGCTGATCTACCTCAAGAATACAAGGATCCTGGTTCGCTCACTGTGGTCCTGACTCAGGAAATACGCTAGGTATATGCAGCAACGTTTCAATGCCTCGGCGCACCCCACTCTCGGGGTCGAATGGGAGCTTGCTCTCATGGATCCACAGACCTACCAGCTGGTGCCTATAGCTGAAGAAATCGCCGAGCAGGCTCGTGAGCGCTGTACCGACGTTCGTTTCGAGCTGGAATACCTCCAAAATACGGTCGAGATTGTCACGCCCGTTTGCCAAACCGTTGGTGAGGCCGTGAACTATCTGGATGTAGGTCTGCGTGCGGTGCGTGAAGCCGCTACCGAGCGGGGGCTCGAATTGTGGGCTGCTGGCTCACACCCCATCGCTCACTATTTAGATCAGGAAGTAAGTACCAAGGGCCGTTACGGCGAGATGGTGGAATACACCCAATTCTGGGGCAAACAGATGCTTATCTGGGGTCTCCACGTACATGTGGGAATATCCGATAAGGAGCGCGTGTGGCCCATTATTAACGCGCTCATGACTAAGTACTCTCATCTTTTGGCGCTTACTGCATCGAGTCCAGGGTGGGAAGGCTGCGATACTGGTTATGCGTCCAATCGCACCATGTTATATCAGCAACTACCAACTGCAGGTCTGCCCTATCAGTTTGCTAACTGGTCGGAATGGGAACTGTTTATGAACGACCAAGAGCGGGCTGGGGTAACTGAATTAACCGGTACCATGCATCTTGATATCCGTCCCTCGGGTAAATGGGGGACCATTGAGATTCGGGCGTGCGATGCCCCTACTAATTTCCCTGAGTTGGCTGCAACCGTGGCTTTAGCGCACTGCCTCGTCGTGCACTTCGACCGCATGATTGAGCGCGGCGAGACCTTACCTTCTCTGAAGTCGTGGCAGGTGGCAGACAATAAATGGCGTGCTGCGCGTTTCGGCTTAGAGGCCGAGTTGATCGTTGATGAAGACGCCTCAGTACGCCCAGTGACCGAGGAATTAGAAGCCCTAGTGACGGAGCTGTTACCACTGGCTCGTGAGTTACAGTGTGACCAAGAGCTGCTAGGGATCCGCACGATCATAGCGACGGGAGCTTCTTATCAACGCCAACGAAAGCTCTACCAACGCACCGGTTCCTGGGATGCGGCGATGGATATGGTCGTAGCCGAATTACACCAACCGCACCAATCACCAAAACCGGTCTAAATGTTTCTCCTCCTGCACGATCCACGTGAGCGACCAGATATTTTTACTGATCTGGTACAAAAGCTGCACCCTATCAAAATCGCTCCCATTAGCCCTGGCCCCCTACGCGAACAAGCCCGCGCGGTCGAGCGTTTCTTGGATAAACACGAAGTGCGCGGAGAGATCCATATAGTAGCCCGCGGCTTGAGCGGATTTTTAGCTCAGCTTTTGAAGGAGCGCTCCCCGGAGCGCTTCCGGGAGTTATATATCTATCATTACCCGTCTCAGCTCTTAAAACTGCCGAGGTTTATATTCCGCGACAAGGCTGTGATTCCTACCCAAATTGCTTTCCACCAGGTCAACGATGACGCTGAGTTGCTCGCGCTGCTAAGTTCGAACTCCTAAGAGCAAACGAAAAAGGCCTTGAAGAGAGTGGCTCTTCAAGGCCTTTATCCTAATTCTTCCCGTAGCTTAGGAGGAAACTTGCTTCGGCGATCGCAATATCGCGAATTTCATTGGGATCGACTGATTCATTGGGGGAGTGGATGGTGCACAGCGGCTCTTCTACACCGAAGAGTGTGAGCTCGGCATGGGGGTTAATCTCCATGAGTTCCGTACATAGCGGAATGGAGCCACCCGAGCCGATATAGCTGACTTTCCGATCTCCGTAGGCGCCAGAGAGAGCTTGGCTGAATTCCTTAACTGCGGGCCCGTCGACCGACGCGGAGAACGGCTGGTTGATATCACTGATTTCCACGTCAAGGTGGACTCCCCACGGAGCGTGCGCGCGGGCATGAGCAGCTACGGCTTCGGCCACGTCGTGAGCGTCGAGTCCCGGGGGCACACGAAGATTCAGGCGCGCGGCGGCAGTAGCAGGTACAGCATTAACGGCCTCAGCTACCTCCGTGGAGCTGAATCCGGTCACTGAAATTGCAGGGCGCGCCCACACCATATCGGCTGGGTTGTCGTCCTCGGTGCCCATGACCTCAAGGCCCTCAAGGAGGCCCGCATCGGAGCGGAAAGTATCTTTATCATAGCTAGCGCCTGACCATGTGGCGGTACAGTCCACACCATCAATCGTGGTGCGCCCAAACTCATCGCGGAAGGAATCAATAATTCTGATCAATGCAGCGGTGGCATCTGGGGCGGCACCGCCGAAAGAGCCGGAGTGGACGGGAGTTTTCAGAGTATCCACCCGTAGATCGATCTGGCCACCGCCGCGAAGTGAGGTAGTCAATGTCGGTTCACCAACGCTGGCATTACCTGAATCGGCAATGAGGATCACGTCGGAAGTGACGAGGTCGGGGCGTTCGCTTAAGAGAGCTGAAAGCTCAGCACCACCTTGCTCCTCTGACCCTTCAAGCAAAACGATCAGACCCGCGTTGGTCCCACCGAATTCCCGGACGGCGCGTAGCGCGGCCAAATGCATGGCTATATTGCCTTTGCAGTCCGCGGCGCCGCGAGCATACCAGCGGCCATCCCGGTCGGTGAGGGAGAAAGGATCCGAGTCCCAGTGTTCCCGATTACCGGCTGGGACAATATCGTAGTGGCTGTAGAGCAGCACGGTAGGCGCACCATCGTGCGCCTCCTTGGTGCCAATAAATATGGGGGAGTGCGTTTCCTCTTTATAGGCGGTGACTTCCAAGCCGAGGGATTCCAATTGTTCGCGCACCCATTGGCCGGCGTGGGCGTGATCGGCAGCTAGATCGGTGATGCCGTGGACGGAATTGAAAGAGGTGAGGGCTTTGAGGTCAGCCCAGATGAGTTCGCGTTGACCTTCAATATAGGTGCGAACGCGTGCAATGGTGGATTTTTCTATCATGGGGGTCATTCTAGTCACTCGCCGGATGAAAGGTACGTACCTTCCATCCGGCGCTTATCCGTGTAGGAGTATAGATATGAGTCGATTGGACTTAACTTAGACTTCGCTGCGAGCGAATTTTCTTGCACTCGTGGTAGTTTGACTGCTAGAACGTAATTAGCACTTAGCTACCACGAGTGCTAGATAAAGGTTCGAAAAACGTAAGCGTTTCTAAGGAGAACAAGCACTATGGCAAAGATTATTGCCTTCAATGAAGAAGCCCGTCGCGGCCTTGAAAAGGGTCTCAATACCCTCGCTGATGCTGTCAAGGTTACCTTGGGGCCCAAGGGCCGCAATGTCGTGCTCGAGAAGAGCTGGGGTGCCCCTACCATCACCAACGATGGTGTCTCCATTGCTCGTGAGATCGAGCTCGAAGATCCCTATGAGAAAATCGGCGCTGAGCTCGTTAAAGAAGTAGCTAAGAAGACTGACGACGTCGCTGGCGACGGCACCACCACTGCCACCGTGCTGGCCCAGGCCCTGGTGCGCGAAGGTCTGCGCAATGTTGCAGCTGGATCCAACCCCATGGGTATTAAGCGCGGCATCGAGAAGGCCGTCGATGCGGTGACCAAGAAACTGTTGGAGAACGCCAAGGAAGTAGAGACCGAAGAGCAGATCGCTGCTACCGCTGGTATCTCCGCTGCTGATCCTGCAATTGGTGCCCAGATCGCTAAGGCAATGTACGCAGTGGGCGGCGGCAAGCTCAACAAAGAATCGGTTATCACTGTTGAAGAGTCCAATACCTTCGGTGTGGACCTAGAAGTAACCGAGGGTATGCGCTTTGATAAGGGCTATATCTCCGGATATTTTGCTACTGATATGGAGCGCTTGGAAGCAGTATTGGAGGACCCATATATCTTGTTGGTATCTGGCAAGATCTCCAATATTAAAGATCTTCTCCCCTTGCTGGAAAAGGTTATGGGCGCCAGCAAGCCACTGCTGATCATTGCAGAGGACGTCGAGGGTGAGGCTCTCCAGACCCTCGTGGTCAATAAGATTCGCGGTACCTTCAAGTCGGTAGCCGTCAAGGCCCCCGGCTTCGGCGATCGCAGGAAGGCCAACCTGCAAGATATGGCTATTCTCACCGGTGGTCAGGTTATCGCTGAAGAGGTAGGTCTGTCCCTCGAAACCGCTGATCTGCCGCTGTTGGGTCGCGCACGCAAGGTGGTAGTTACCAAGGACGAGACCACCATTATTGAGGGCGCTGGTTCTGCGGAGCAGATCGAAGGCCGGGTCAACCAAATCCGCGCTGAGATTGAGAACTCCGACTCCGAATATGATCGTGAGAAGCTGCAGGAGCGTTTGGCTAAGCTCGCTGGTGGCGTGGCTGTTATTAAGGTTGGCGCTGCTACCGAGGTTGAGCTGAAGGAGCGCAAGCACCGCATTGAGGATGCCGTTCGCAATGCGAAGGCAGCCGTCGAAGAAGGTATCGTTGCCGGTGGCGGCGTAGCCTTGCTGCAGGCAGCGCATGTTCTCGATGCTGATATGGGCCTCGAGGGCGATGAAGCTACAGGTGTGAAGATTGTGCGTGAGGCGCTTTCTTCTCCGCTCAAGCAAATCGCCCACAATGCCGGCTTAGAGCCAGGTGTGGTGGCTGATAAGGTTGCTGGTCTACCTTCCGGTCAGGGTCTGAACGCTGCTACCGGTGAATACGTTGACCTCATGGAAGCCGGTATTAACGATCCGGTAAAGGTAACCCGTTCCGCACTGCAGAATGCTGCTTCTATCGCAGCACTCTTCCTCACCACTGAGGCTGTGGTGGCGGATAAGCCTGAGCCTGCTGGTGCGCCTGCAATGCCAGGTGCCGATGAGATGGGTGGCATGGGCTTCTAAGTTCTAGAAAGCTCTTTTGACGCCGTAGGGGTTGACTCTACGGCGTCTTTTTGTGCTGTCAAACCCCAAGGAATGCACTCGTGTAGTGCTCTTAGATTTCGCATCTCTTGCAGTTAAGGGTAAGGCAGGTGCTAGACGCCGGCAATTTCCCCCTATTGTCCCAGCAATCTGCTCATATTCTCGGCGACGTGATGGAGCTAGTGTGGAACGTCTAGCTGGGATATTGCACCCCCGCTAAGGGGTATTGGAGAATAATATTCATACTAATTTTTCGCGGTGAGCCACAGTGTGGAGCGTTATCGTGGCCAGCATCTTCTGCGTTACGGTTGGGGGAGTAAATCTTTATAATCATTGCGTGAGTAAACCTTATAAACCCAGTTGAGACCCAATATGTTCGGGTCGATAAAGTTTTAGCCCAATCGGTGAGACGTAGGTGAACCTACCGAGATCTTTGCAGGCTGGATAAACTTTATGACCAACTTGATTTGTAGATTGCTCATCCTGTGGCACAATAGTTTCAGAGACACCGCTTCATCAGGGGTGTACGACATATCCGCTTCACAAACTGACTCACGGTCAGTTTCAACACAAGGAGATTTTCATGGATGTTTCTATGATCGTCGATCAGTTCAACAACTTCAAGAAGTTCGTCGAAGCCCTCGGTAACCTCTTCAAGGATTTCCCAGGCTTCCTCAAGAGCCTCGGTTCTTTCTTCTACAACATCGAGAGCCTCGCTGGTGAGACCAAGGGCTACTTCGAGGTTCCTACCAAGGCTGCTGCTGAATAGTAGCTAGGCATCCTGCCTCATAAATAAATCTTTCACCTCTCAAAATTTCAGGAGAATTAAATGAACAAGAGCGAAGCATCAGTAAAGGCATACGAAGGTTTCACCGAGGCCATCACGCAGTGGACCGGCCTTTCCAACGAAGGCCTCATCGGTGGCCTCATCGACATCTTCTTGGCTCTCGCTAAGCACCTCGGTCGCGTTAGCGATCTGCTCAGCTTCCTCAAGTAAGCTGAATGGGCTGACTTATAGAGCAGCTAATATCTTTAAATAAAAGAAGTCCGCATTCGTGAGAATGCGGACTTCTTTTATGCGTATATTATCGATTATCAGGCTAGTAATCATGGGCAATATTTGAGCGTGCGGGGTATGCTTTATATATGGCTGATAACGATAATGACCTGCCCGTCATCGACCTCGCTGCCACCGAGGGTTATATCGTTGACGATACCGATGAGGATGATCCGGTCCTCCTAGCACCGGATGGAACACCCGTTGATACGTGGCGTCAAGGTTATCCCTATTCCGAGCGTCTTACCCGCGAAGAATACGAACATGAAAAGCGCCAATTACAGATTGAGCTCCTCAAATGGCAGAACTGGACCAAGGATACGGGTCAGCGCCATATCATTCTTTTTGAGGGGCGGGATGCCGCCGGCAAGGGTGGAACCATTAAGCGCTTTAACGAGCATCTCAATCCCCGTGGTGCACGCACGGTGGCCCTAGAGAAGCCATCCCCGAGGGAATCGACCTCCTGGTATTTCCAACGGTATATTGAGCACTTTCCTAGTGCCGGCGAGATCGTCTTTTTTGACCGTTCGTGGTACAACCGCTCGGGAGTAGAACGCGTCATGGGGTTTTGTACCGAGTCGCAGCACGCAGAATTTCTGCGCGAAGTTCCAATGCTGGAAAATATGATTCTCGGCTCTGGCATATCACTAACGAAGTTTTGGTTCTCCGTATCACAAAAAGAGCAGCGCACGCGCTTCGCTATTCGCCAAGTTGACCCCGTGCGTCAATGGAAGCTCTCGCCTATGGATCTCGCTTCCTTAGATCGCTGGGACGACTATACCCAAGCGAAGGAAGAGCAGTTTAGGTATACCGACACCGATGAGTCCCCATGGATTACTATTCGCTCGAATGACAAGAAGCGGGCTCGCTTAAACGCCATGCGTTATATCTTGAGCAAATTTGAATATACCAACAAGGATTATGACGTGGTTGGTGAACCAGACCCCCTGATCGTTATGCGGGGGCGAGATCGCATTGGCGACTAATGAAGACTGTTCTCATCCAGAGTGCTCTGTGCGTCGCTGAGCTCAGCATCAATGATGGCGTGGGCCAGGCGCCGCAAGTGCTTTAACTGCTTATGTGTGGACTCATACAAAGCGGTGTGTTCGGCCTGACTAACAATGGTGGCCAATTCTTCTTGGGCTTTACGACCTTTTTTCGTCGCCCTAACAATTTGGCGGCGGCGATCCTTTGCGTCTCGTTCTCTTTTGACCCACTTCTTCTTTTCCAGGGCATCGATGAGACGAACCATATCGGAAGCATCTACTGCTAGTAACTCACACAGCGCGGTCTGACTGGTGGCATTGGTGTTCATCAAACACGAAAGGACCCAAAACTCGCGTAGGCTTACTTCTTTGTCCACGAGGCCGGCTTCGATGATATCGCGAGTGCGTCGACGCAGTCGTTCCAGCTGGAACGAGGGTGACTCGAGCAGCGCGGTGGGGATTTCGAATGTGGGCATGACACCTATCATACTGTGAGCATGCTGGGAGTGTTGCTATTTTTTAGCCTAATACTATATGTGGATACTATTGACCGGTCAGTGGACGAAAAAAGCCCCAGATAAAACTATGTTTTATCTGGGGCTTAACTTTTTAAATTAGAACATATGCTGCATGGTGGCAGCAGAGGTGGCCATCGTATTGTGAATGCTTGGAGCCGAACCCTCGTCATCAGAGTGCGAGGATACAAATGGAAGGCCGGATATCAAGTTTGCGAGGAATCCGTTGCCGTTGCTCATGATTTTTTAACTCATTCCTTCGAGTATTAAGAGTAGTTTTTGTTTTCCCGGCCGCAGCCTTTCTGCTGCCGTTAAGACCTATAGTGCACCTTCTGTGGAGGGAAAGCAAGGGCAAAACAAAACTAATCGGAAGGGGTGCCATTGAGCGTGTGCGGCTAGGGCACAAGAACGGAATAAATTCCACCCTTGCATAATTTTTCAGCTAAAACACCTGTTGGTATCTAATAGTATGAAGAAATATGGGTTACTGACTACTTGATTAGTGTGATAATAGTCAAAGGATAGGCCAGTGTGATTTTCATAACAGCGTTGAGACTTGGGCGTTGATATGCCCGATATATGTCCGAATGTCTGTTTTTCCAACAAAAAACCTGAGCCACGCGGGGCTCAGGTCCTAGTAGGTAACTGTAGCGAAGATTAAGATGCGATATCCAGTCCGGCGGCAAGCCATGCGTCTGTGCCACCAGCGATATTGATAACATCGAATCCTTGTGCTTCTAAGAATGCACCCACCCGAGCGGACCGTCCGCCGGCCTTGCAGATCACATAAACCTCACTTGTTTTATCGATCTCCTCACATCGCTCCTTAATCGCAGACATAGGAATATTCACCGCGCCTCGGGCGCGGACTTCCGCAAATTCATCGGCCTCGCGGACGTCGATAAGCTGGCAGTTCTGAGGGACTTCCCTCACGGTAATTTCACGCATAATTTGATGCTACCTCCTTTACCAAGCACGAGGGGCCCTATCCCTTCGGAGTCGAAGAGATAAGGCCCCTTAGTGCAAGCCTTATGAGGTGAGATTATTTGAAGCGCTCGATAGCTTCGTGATGGATTTTCTCGGCCTCAGCTTTATTGCCCCAACCAGAACCAGTGACGTCTTTATTAGGCTCCAGATCCTTATAGTGCACAAAGAAGTGCTCGATCTCATCCTTCAGCGAGGTGCTCACATCGTCAATATCTTGAATGTGGGCCCAGCGGGGATCATCGATTACGCACAGCAACTTGTCGTCGCCACCAGCTTCGTCGGTCATCTTAAATACGCCTACGGGGCGGGCAGTAACGATAACGCCAGGGAATACCGGCTCAGGGAGGATTACTAGGGCGTCAAGAGGATCGCCGTCCTCGCCCAGCGTGTGGTCAATAAAGCCATAATCTAGTGGGTAGGCCATAGGGGTAAATAGGTAGCGGTCGAGGTAGACCTTGCCGGTCTCGTGGTCGACTTCGTATTTATTACGCGATCCCTTAGGAATCTCGATGGTTACTTCCACGCTCATAGAGTTCTCCACTCCTTATGTAAAGACCTTAGTCTCAACGAATATGACAACGACCGATATTCTACCCCACGCCTGAGCATCAGGGTGGCAGGCGACGGTTCAGTGAGCACAACAAATCTACCCGATGTCACAGCCAGTGGACTATATTTGAGAACAAATGAAAAAAGCACAATGGTGGATCGCAACAATAACAGCAACCGTGGTAGTGGGAGCAACCGCTGGTACGGCAGTCATCGTCAACGAGCGCAATAAGCTTTACTATGACGCCCCCACGCACGCCAATCCTTTAGAAAACCCTAAAGTTATCCCCATCTCAGCCCTAAGTGACTCCACATACGACCCAGCGAAGCTGCGCCTTGTCGATAGATTCCTCAACGATCCTCGCTTGGGTACAGCCAGTTTCAAGGTGCGTAATACAGCAACAGGTGATGTAGTTGTGGATAAAAACGCTGCTTTGGCTCTCAAACCTGCGTCCACCGCGAAGATGCTCACCGCGGCGGCAGCTCTTATCGCACTCGGACCGGAGAAAACAATCAGCACCTCCGTAGTAGCCCAAGACCAACATACCGCGGTCATCAAAGGAGCGGGTGATGTTAGTTTAAGGGCTGCAGACTTGGATGAGATGGCCCAAGCGATTACCTCACAGTTGCCTGAGGTGCGGGCCATCTTGGTGGATAATTCCGCCTTTAGAGCACCAGAATTCATGCCAGGCTGGGATCCAAGGGATATTGATGGCGGATTTGTAGCCCCCATCCAATCGGTCATGATCAATGAAGGGCGATTAGGGGCAGAAAGTGGCTACGTACCGAGGAGTCACACTCCTGCGCTCGACGTAGCCCAAGAAGTGGCCGCCCGGGTAGGGGTGGACACCTTTGGCCTAACCACGCTAACAAACGTCGACACTCTGCCGGAGATTTTCCGCCACGATTCCGCGCCCCTAGAGCAACGTCTCGAGAGAATGATGGAGGATTCGGATAATGTCATGGCTGAAGCCATTGCCCGAGAAATCGATCCTGTAAGGCCAGTGGAAAAGGCCCAAGAGGTCCTCGCGCCTTATTTCAATCTGGACGGTATAAGGCTCGTAGACAATTCGGGGCTATCGGTGGATAACCGCATTCCGAGTGCGCTGCTTGAGGATATCGTCTTCCGTGCCGCCACGGATTTGGAACAATTACGGCCCCTACTATCTACCCTCCCCGTCGCCGGTGGAACCGGCACCCTCGCGACGCGCTATGAGAATTTAGCTGGGCGGGGATGGGTACGTGCTAAAACAGGTACGCTCGATCACGTTGCCTCCCTGGCGGGGATCGTTCAGGGTGCATCAAATACCGTGTACTCTTTCGCCATTATTGGCAATGATATCGACGTATTAGAAGGACGCCTCGCCATGGATGAGCTGTTGAGCGATCTGCGGGCGCAAGGATAGCCCAGATTGTGTCTACGCCCTTTTGGCCTGATAAGAGTCCCCATTTTCTGCTCTGCCGCAAAGCGGTGCGACCCTTTAAAGATCTCAAGCCCGTCATCGGATTATCGGGTGGTGCAGATAGTCTGGCACTAGTAGCTGCGGCGGCAGCGGAGGGAGTAGCAGCAAGAGCCATCTGCATCGATCACGGTCTGCAGCTCAATTCCGATACTCAAGCTGCCCGCGCCGCCACCCAAGCTGAAGCCCTGGGCATCCCCGCGGAGGTGCGCCGTGTCGTTGTTGCACCCGGAAATATTGAAGCCCAAGCCCGAGCCGCGCGTTATCAGGCTCTAAGAGAATACGGCACCGAAATTTGGGTGGCCCACACCGCCAACGACCAAGCCGAAACTCTGCTGATGGCACTGATTCGTGGACATGCCTCCGGAATGCTCCCTGACGGAGAGGTACGCCGGCCCTTCCTAAGCCTGCGTCGAGAAGAAACCGAAGGGGCCTGTCGCGAACTGGGGTTGGAGTATTGGGAAGACCCGATGAACCACGACTCAACATTATTACGTACCCGGTTGCGCTATCAGCTGCTGCCGCTATTTAAAGATCTTGCAGGCGATCGAGTGATTGACAATCTCGCTCACGCTGCACACCACGTGGCTGTGAACCACGAGTTTATTCGTCAGCAGGCGGTTGTGACCACAGATATTTCCACGCTGCAAAATTTGGCTACCCCAGTGCGCCTCGCTAGCATTCGGGGCTTGGTTTATGAATATGGAGGCACCGTCAATGCCACAACTGTGGAGGCTATAAACGCCCTCATCATGCGCTGGCATGGTCAAGGGGCGGTTGCGTGCGGTGCAATCCAGATTCGCCGGCGCGGCGCTGATCTGATTATCGAGCACGTATAAAAGAATGGAATACTCACGCTAAACGTGGCACACTTTGTAAAGGTAGTATCGCCTTTTATTTGCAGAATGTAGGAAAGTGTCTATGCAACTGATCAAGGACTTTAACGTCCCAGCTCACCGCTATGGTGCCGATGTCGAAGCGGTGTTAATCAGCGAAGAACAGCTGAAAACTCGAATCCAAGAGATGGCCGATAAAGTCTCAGAGCACTACCGAGATAGTGACCAAGATATCGTCCTGATTTGCGTGCTCAAAGGTGCCGTTTTTTTCCTTACCGACTTCGCTCGGGCGCTCTCAATTCCCGCTCAGTGTGAATTTATGGCGGTGTCCTCTTATGGAAATTCCACCACATCCTCCGGAGTGGTGCGCATCTTAAAAGATCTAGACCGCAATATAGAAGGTCGCGATGTAGTGATCGTCGAGGACATTATTGACTCCGGGCTGACCCTTAAATGGCTGCTGCGCAATCTGAATAATCGCAAGCCTAAATCCCTCGAAGTAGTCACCCTGCTGCGCAAGCCCGAAGCTGTGAAGGTCGATATTTCGCTTTTCGACGTTGGCTTCGATATACCCAATGAGTTTGTTATCGGATACGGCCTCGATTTTGCTGAGCGCTATCGAGATCTACCCTATGTGGGCACCTTGCAGCCTCGACTATTCCCCGATAACGGTGGCGATCAGTCCTAAAACTTCCCTGTCAAAAGGGCATACTGGGTACCCACGCCTGTTAAACGTTACCAAAGGGAATTTCGCTCAGGGGAGCGATCTCACTTCCAGCTAACTCAAGTGCTTGTGAGTACTCGCGGGTGCCTGTGAAGTGTCTGGAACTATTAGGCTACTTTTTAACGTTATACCTATTGATAGACGGGCATCTGCTATCTCCCAGACGATAGCGAGCAAGAATTTTTTCTAAGGACCGCACACCACAAGAAAGGGATCGGTTTTTCACCACTTCCCATCAGCTCACAGCACCTGGCTCATGGCTGAGTGATCAACCGATGCATCTATGAACACCAAGAAATTCCTCCGCTTTGGATCTCTCGCCGCAGTGGCATTGATCATGCTGTATCTTCTGACCCTATTTGGCTCCAGTACCCAAGGTTTCCAAAAAGTGGAGACCTCAGTGGCATTGGCACAGCTTACTGAGAAGAATGTCGAAGAGGTCACTATCGATGATCGCGAACAGCGCCTACGCCTCGAGTTAGTTGAGCCCATTGAATATGAGGGCAAAAAAGACGTTACCAAGATCCTGACGCAGTACCCTGCGCGTACCAGCCCCGAGATCTTTAAGGCGGTGGATCAAAGTGGTGCTGAGAAATTCACCACCAATGTCACTCAAGACAGCATTCTCCTGCAAATGTTGGGCTATATCCTACCGATGGTGATCGTCTTCGGCCTCATCATCTGGATGATGGGCCGGATGCAAGGCGGCGGGGGCTTATTTGGGATCGGCAACTCTAAGGCCAAAGAGCTCACTAAGGATATGCCAACCAATACCTTCGATGATGTGGCAGGCGCCGAAGAAGCCGTGGATGAACTGCAAGAAATCAAGGATTTTCTGCAAGACCCCTCGATCTACGAGCAAGTGGGCGCAAAGATTCCGCGCGGAGTCTTGCTCTACGGCCCACCGGGCACTGGTAAAACCCTCTTAGCGCGCGCTGTCGCTGGCGAAGCTGGCGTACCCTTCTACTCCATCTCAGGCTCCGATTTTGTTGAGATGTTCGTGGGTGTTGGTGCCTCAAGGGTACGGGACCTGTTCAAACAAGCACGGGAAAATTCCCCCTGTATTATCTTTGTCGATGAGATTGACGCCGTAGGCCGCCAGCGTGGTTCTGGCATGGGAGGGGGCCACGATGAACGAGAACAAACACTCAACCAACTGCTCGTAGAAATGGATGGTTTCGGGGACCGCGAAGGTGTCATTATTATGGCGGCAACCAACCGACCCGATATCTTAGATCCCGCTCTTTTACGCCCCGGCCGCTTTGATAGGCAGATTCCGGTGACTAATCCGGATCTCAAGGGTCGCGAACAGATCCTTGCCGTTCACGCCAAAGGAAAACCTTTTGCAGATGACGCCGATGTCAAAGCCTTGGCTCGTCGCACCGCTGGAATGTCAGGCGCTGATCTCGCCAATGTCTTAAACGAGGCAGCCCTTTTGACCGCTCGTGTGGGCGGCAATGTGATCACTGCAGATGCGCTGGAAGAAGCGACCGACCGCGTCATAGGGGGGCCTCGCCGCTCCTCGAAGATTATTTCCGAGAAGGAAAAGAAGGTGACTGCCTACCACGAGGGTGGACATACGCTCGCCGCGTGGGCGCTCAAGAATATCGAGCGCGTCTATAAGGTGACAATTTTGGCCCGCGGCAAGACCGGGGGACATGCAATGACCGCCCAAGAAGATGACAAGGGCATGTACAACCGTGATGAACTTTATGCCCGTCTGGTCTTTGCTATGGGCGGTCGCGCAGCCGAAGAATTAGTTTTTGGGGAACCCACGACGGGTGCCTCCGCTGATATAGAGATGGCTACCAAAATCGCTAAATCGATGTTGGTGGAATACGGTATGAGTCCGAAACTGGGACTAGTGAAATACGGAGACGAACAAGGCGACCCCTTCTCCGGCCGCCCTGGCCAAGGATCCCTTGAATATTCACCGGCAACAGCAGCGCTGATCGATGAAGAGATGAAATATCTTATGGATAAGGCTCACGCTGAAGCCTATGGAATTCTGCGTGAGTACCGAGACTACTTGGACAAGCTCGCGGAGAAATTGCTCGAAAAGGAAACACTCAGGCGCCCCGATCTTGAGGCTCTTTTCAGCGGCATCACTCCGCGCGATGTGGGGGAGGTCTTCCCCGGTGAAGACGATCGCTTCCCCCGTCAGCTAGGCCGTGAACCCGTTAAAACACCCACCGAGATAGCTCTCGAGCGCGGGGAAGAACCTCCGAAACCCTTCCGTATCGTGGATGCCTCAAAAAAGGCTCGGGCCGAGCGCGCCGCAAAGAGAAAAGCCGAAGGTTTTAACCCGGAGAGAAATTCCGTCCCCGTGCGTCCCTGGGATAAAGCACCCCATAGCGATAACAACCTAGCTCAGGATGAGAATCATCTGCCACGACGTTATGGGGGGACGCCTCCACCAGCTGATTGGGTCATCCCAGGCGATATTGCCCATAATCCTTATGCTGCAGCCGCTGCACCGGATCGAGAGAACCAGCCTGCCCAAAATGGTGAATCGGTAAGCGGTCAACTGACAGCGGACGACAACGAGATTGGACGCCACCCTGGTTTGGATCATTACGGCCTAGAAGAGGCAAAGAAGACCGAAGTAGAGATTGGTTTTAGGTTGCCGGAACGAGAACGCCCCGAGAATTCATGGGACGATAATGAGGCCCACGATGAAACTCCAGACGAGGAATACCCGGTTTCTCGGGCCACTGAAATTGCGCAACCAAGCACCTCGGGACGACATTATAAAGAGCCGGATACCACCCGTGATGAAGGTGAACCACTCCCATGAGTTCATTCGACCGTATACGCGCGGAGAAGGCGGTGAGAGAATTACTTATTGCGGTCGGGGAAGACCCTGATCGCGAAGGACTTAAAGAAACACCTGCACGAGTGGCGCGCGCCTATGAGGAGATTTTTCAGGGGCTGTATGAGGATCCCACAGTAGTTTTAGAAAAATCCTTCAGCGAGGACCATCGGGAAATTGTCTTAGTCAAAGATATCCCTATCTACTCCACCTGTGAACATCACCTCGTTCCCTTCTTTGGACGGGCCCATATAGGGTATATTCCAGGGGAGTCAGGCAAAGTGACTGGCCTATCGAAGCTGGCCCGATTAGTGGATCTTTACGCCAAGCGCCCGCAAGTTCAAGAACGTCTCACCAGCCAGGTAGCCGATGCCCTGGTGGACAAACTCGGAGCCCAATCGGTCATTGTGGTCTTAGAATGTGAGCATCTCTGTATGTCCATGCGAGGAATTAGAAAACCGGGTGCATCTACTACCACATCGGCTGTGCGGGGTGGATTTAAGAAGAACGCGGCTTCACGAGCTGAGGTGCTGAGTCTTATCCATGGCTAATATTTTCCAGCAATTCCCTACAGCAGTGATGGGCATTCTCAATATCACCCGGGATAGTTTCTCCGACGGCGGTCACTACCTCGATATAGAGTCCGCGCTTGCCCACGCGGAAAATATGCGTGCTCACGGTGCTGATATCGTCGATATCGGAGGCGAGTCCACCAGACCAGGTGCTACGAGAGTGTCTGCCGATGAAGAATATCACCGTGTCATTCCTGTCGTCGAAGAATTAGCGCGCCGTGACTTTACCATCTCGGTTGATACTATGCGCGCAGATATAGCCCAGGCAGCTATCGCTTCAGGTGCACATATGATCAACGACGTCTCTGCAGGCCTCGCCGATTCTCATATGTTTGAGATCGTGGCCGAGGCAGGGGTTCCCATCTGTTTGATGCACTGGAAAACGGAGCGCTTTGGGGATGCCGCTGGCACCGCCCATAGTGATAGCTCGGATATCGCCCTTGAGGTTAGTTCCGCCCTGAGAGAGCGCGTACGTGCAGCACAGGCCGCAGGTATTCGAGCGGACAATATTTGCATTGATCCAGGCCTAGGCTTTGCCAAAACACCGGAGAATAATTGGAGTTTGCTGCACCATATCGGAGAGCTTCAAGCTCTGGGCTATCCGGTTCTCATCGGCGCCTCCCGCAAGCGTTTCCTCGCCGCTTTGGGTACCGATCTGGATCAAGCAACGGCAGCGGTATCAGCACTTGCCGCAGCGCAAGGTGCCTGGGGTTTCCGAGTTCATGCAATCGCCCCTACGGTAGCGGCCATAAAAGTGGCTGCCCAATGGACAGGAGCACAATAGTATATGGCTGATCGTATTGAGATTAAGGGTATGAAGGCCCATGGTTATCATGGAGTCTTAGCCCACGAGCGTGACATTGGGCAGGAATTCAGCATCGATATCGTGTGTTGGTTGGACCTTAAAGCGGCGTCGAAAAGCGATGATGTGGCCGATACCATCAATTACGCTGAGTTAGCACAGCGCGCCCATGAGGTCATCACCTCGAAGAGATTTAACCTGATTGAAAAGGTGGGTGGGTTTCTTGCCGATGATTTTATGGCCACATATCCCCAGTTGTTCGCGGTGGAGATCACGGTGCACAAGCCCAGCGCCCCGGTAGCCTATATCTTCGATGATATTGCTGTTGTCATTCGCCGGAGTCGCCGCTGATGATTCGCGCCGTACTCTCTATCGGATCCAATATGGACGACCGCTATCATCTTATCCACTCAGTGATCGAGGATTTTGCGGCGGAAACAATAGCATCTTCACAGATTTATTCCACCCCACCATGGGGAGTGATCGATCAGGAAGAATTCCTCAACGCCGTCATTATTGTAGAAATGGAGTCGAGCCCCCGGGAACTCCTCCGCAGGGCTCAACAGCTTGAAAATAATGCCGCGCGAGTCCGCACCAAACGCTGGGGGCCGCGCACTCTCGATGTGGATATAGTGCAGGTTTTCAGTAACGGTGTTGAGCTTGTGCAAGATGATCCCGAACTCATTTTGCCCCACCCTTGGGCCCACGATCGCGCTTTTGTCCTCGTCCCTTGGTTAGAGGCCGATCCGCAAGCCAAGCTAAAGGGGATTCCATTGGCGGTGCTCCTATCACGTCTCGATGCCCGCGATATCGAAGCAGTGGAGGCTATCGATGGTCACAGCACGAGCCTCTCCTCATCGCCTATACATTCCTAGAAAACGGAAGAGTTAATATATGAAACCTACTGCGCTGATCAATCTCATCGCGCTCGCAGGTTTTAGTGCTAGTGCGAGCTATATTGTGGTTTCGCGCTTTTATACCTATTTCCCTCCCATCCCTAGTTCGGTTGCTATTACCCTGGGCGCGTTAGCGTGTCTACTGCTCGGACTTGGACTCATCTCACGCCGGCGTATCGGGCAGAATCAAATTGGATTCGACCGCAGCCAATTAGACCCCACTCGCGCGGCGAGTTTCCTCGTGCTCGCACAATCTTGCGCGTGGGCGGGAGCACTCTTCTTTGGGGTTTACGCAGGATTTGCTGCCTATATTCTTCCCCGGTGGGACCTTCTTGTTGCTGCTAGCTATGATGGTCCACGCGTCATCGCGTGCGTCGTGACCAGTTGTGGTGTCATGCTCGCCGCGCTGTGGTTGGAACGCGGATTGCAGGCTCCGCCGCCTGCCGAAGGGGAGCCTGCCTAGGAGTATTCCAGCTTCGCTAAAACCTGAGGGGCACATTCGAGATCGATAAATATGAGGTAAGTTCGTATATATGAAAGCCGAAGACAAAGATACCCTCAGGCCAGTGGATAAAAATCGGGATCTGAGCCCCGTTTTGCTAGTCATCTTGGTATCACTTGCGGTGATTGCGAGCGTCATCATGCTGGTTACCTCCAGTATTAGCTCACTCAAAGTCGCCATGGTCTTGGCTTTATGGGCCGCCCTCATCGGAGCCTTCCTCGTCTTTCGCTACCAACGCGATATGGGCAGTCAGACGAGGTTATATCGAGCGCAACTGCTCGCCAATGAAAAACGCTATCTAGCGGAGAAGCGGCGCTCCGAAGCGGAATTTGAACGCCGTATCAACGAGCGAGTGGATATCCAAGCGGAAAGCGCCTTGGGTGAAATTAATTCTCAGCTGCAGGCCGTCATGAGCCAACTGGAGCAATTAAGTGGCGCTATCTATTCCACAAATACCAATGTGCTACAAGCTGAGGCAGTTCGAGTTAAAGAAATAGAAGAAGTAGCTGAAAAACTGGAATCTAAGCATGAGGATCCCCACTATGAACCCTCATACCGCCCCAGCTTCGATCCCACCTCATTTTCTCGAACTCCGTGGGATCATACTGAGGAATTCGAGGCAGTCCAGCCCTTCGATGAGCAACCTCATAAAGAACCTGAGACAGTCCAGAGCCCTGAGCCCGTTCGCGATCAAGAGAACCACGAAGAATCAGCAGCGAGCGCCCCAGCGGAACCGATCACGAGGTCATTTCGATCCACACCACCGATCAAAGAGAGTTCCAGCGAAGCTGATGAGGTTGCCATTACTTTCAGCCACGAGACTTTAACGCAGCCAACCAATAAGCATGGAGCGAGTGCGCCTGAATCTCGGCCCACCGATTATCCGTGGCTGATCCGGGAGGACACCGAGGCACCGATTGACTACGCACGGCATATGCGAGCCCAGGCGGATCACCAGGCGAGCACGTCCGGTCGAACAGGCGGACGCCGCCGGAAACCAGAGTCCACCCCGAATACGGAACGCTCTCCCGAAATCGCGCCACACCATTCAGGTGGCCGGCGCCGTAGAGAAGCCATCGACGGTGGTATCAGTGTCGAGGAATTACTCAAAAAGGCACGCGAACGTGAATAGGAGCCCTCGACTTAGCTTCTACCTGTGGGGAACATCGCCCTTGCGCGACATTCTGGAGAACCACCAGCACACCAGAACGAGCGATCCACGGCTCGCAGAACTACATCTTGTGGGCTGCCCTGATCATGAGGTAGCACATATTTCCAAGCGCTATCCAGGTATCTTTTCTGATCGGACTATTGTTTTCAGCCACAGCTATACCAGTGATTACCGGCAATTCCCCGGTATTTCACTAGGAGTACTCCCTCTTGCTCGAGGCTTCGCTCTGTCATCGACGAGTCAGGTGGGGATTACGATTGCGGAGCTCATCTTTACTGAACTCAACCAAAATTACACCTTCATCAAACCTGCAGAATGGGAGAAAACTCGAGCGCTCATTGCTCACCGAGCACTCATATCAGCCCTCGATCCAGCGCCTGAGGCCCTTGCTTTTCAGCAATGGCCTTTAGTTAAACGCTGCGTAACCCTGCAAGAAGGACCGGGCGAAGAGAATAGTCTTCTGCACTTTCTGGCTCGACATTTCCCCCACAACCAACAGTTGTATCGGCAGGCAGTGGAAGCACTATCAACGGAAGGATAACCGGGCGTGACACCACAGAGATTTCAACCCCGCACCGCTCATGAGATTGTGCTTAGCCAAGCAGCCGCCTTCTCCAAAGTATTTAAAACGCAAGGTAAACCTGTGGTGGCAGTTTTCCTGCGGAGCCCACTGCACGCCGGGCATATCGCACTCATGCGGGCAGCACGCCGCATCCCTGGTGCTGTAGTCGTGGTAGTGAGCCTTCACCCGATCGACCGTGCGGTTGTGGAAGCCGAGCATATTGATCTCTATATTCCGTATAGCAAAGAGCAACTATGGTCACGCCCGCCCACGCTCGGCCTTAACATCCCCGACCATAAGATGCAGTCTCCTCAGCTACTTGCAACCGATCTGCTGGAAATCCTGGCCCTGCTTGGTGCCGTGGCGCCGACAGATCTCATCGTGGGGGAAAAGAACTATGAACTCTTAGCTCACCTCGCCGAAGCGATCCGAGTGTTCCATTCTCCCGTAAAAATTCACCGAATACCCACGGTACGCAATGCGCAGGGGCTTGCTATAAGCGGTCGAAATGATGCGCTCCTGGCTCGTGAGCGAGACCAAGCTCTAGCCCTGTCGGCTGCGGTTACTGCGGGACTTCATGCAGCAGAGATGGGGAGTGCTCAAGTACTGGCAGTCGTCTCGGACGTGCTTCAGGCGGCTGGAGTGGATGTGATATATAAAAAACTCACTGCGCTTGACCTATCACCTGCGGTAGAGAAAAAACCGGCCAGGCTTTTTATCGCCGCGCGTTTTGCCCACACGCACTTAATAGATGGAGCGGAGATTCCCTTGGGCATCGGCATTAAAAATCTCGACTAGGTAATTTTGACACAGGGGCGTTGTGAGCTCCCTATTGGGCAGTGGCTAAGGGTAATGGGGCTTAGATTTTTCGTGGGGTCTGGGCTATTGTTTGTGCTGTGACGAACGCAAAGAAAGCCCCCGTACAAGACGTCCCTGAGCAACTACGCATCCGCCGTGAGAAGCGCGCTAGGCTCATCGAATCTGGTCGCGATCCCTATCCTGTAGAAGTTGATCGCACCCACTCGATTACAGAGATCAAAAAGAAGTACCAAAGTATTGATCCCGATACGGAGAAGATTCCAGGGCGCATCTACCTGGAAGCTGGCGAAGAAACGTCCGACGAGGTAGCTATCGCCGGGCGCGTCATGTTTATTCGCAATACCGGCAAGCTGTGTTTCGCTGCGCTCCAAGAGGGCAATGGCGCGCATATCCAAGCGATGCTCTCACTGGCTGAAGTAGGCGAAGAGGCGCTCGCAGCGTGGAAAACAGAGGTTGACCTCGGTGATATTGTCTCCATTCGCGGTCGAATAGTCTCGTCCAAACGCGGTGAACTATCCATTATGGTGCAACGTTTCTCCATGGCATCAAAGTCTTTGCGTCCTCTGCCCGTGGCTTTTGCGGATATGAGTGAAGATTCTCGAGTGCGTCATCGCTATACCGATTTGATTATGCGGGAAAAAGCGCGTGAAAATGCGATGACGCGCATCAAGGTGATGCGAGCACTGCGGAATTATCTCGAATCGCAAGAGTTTGTAGAAGTAGAAACTCCCATGCTGCAAACCCTGCACGGCGGTGCGGCAGCGCGCCCATTCGAGACCCACTCCAATGCCCTCGATATTGATCTCTATCTGCGCATCGCGCCTGAGCTTTATCTCAAGCGCTGTGTGGTGGGCGGAATTGAGCGCGTCTTTGAGGTTAACCGCAATTTCCGCAACGAGGGCGTGGATTCTTCGCACTCCCCAGAATTTGCCATGCTCGAAACATATCAGGCGTGGGGTACCTATGACGATGGCGCCACAATGATCCGGGAACTCATCCAATATGTCGCCCAGGATGTATTCGGATCCACGACCGTGACGCTAGCCGACGGATCCACCTATGATTTCGGAGGCGAGTGGAAGGAGATTGAAATGTATCCTTCCCTTAATGAGGCGCTGCGCCGTAAATTCCCAGGCACCCAGGAAGTCACTACCAAATCCAGCGTGGAGGAACTGAAAGAGGTAGCAGCAGTGATCGGCCTGGACGTCCCTTCGAATGCTGGTTGGGGGCATGGCAAATTGGTTGAGGAGATATGGGAAGTTCTGTGCGAAGATCAGCTCGACGGGCCGATCTTCGTGCGCAATTTCCCGGTGGAAACCTCACCCTTGACCAGACAGCATCGCGAACAAGAGGGTGTCACTGAAAAATGGGATCTCTATGTCCGCGGCTTCGAATTAGCCACCGGCTATTCTGAGCTCATTGATCCCGTGATTCAACGGGAACGCTTCGAGGATCAAGCACGTCTCGCCGCTGGCGGCGATGAGGAGGCTATGGTTCTCGATGAAGATTTCCTTGCCGCCATGGAGCAGGGCATGCCCCCAACCGCCGGGTGTGGCATGGGTATTGATCGCTTGCTCATGGCTTTGACCGGTTTAGGTATTAGGGAAACTGTGCTATTCCCGATGGTCAAGCCCGAGCGCTAAGATTAGGTGCAATATCGGCCGGGTGGGTGAGAGAGAAGACCTCTTTCACCCACTTTTTTCGCAGTAATCACCCATGTGACGAACCCATTCCCTACTCGGCGGCAGGTAGGGGGAAATGCGCTTTCACCGAATCTAAAAAACGATAACGCCCACGATGGCAGCGTTGAGCATATTGGTACAAAAACCAGCAAAGAGGGCTTTGAGTCCTAGCGACGCCACCTCCGCGCGCCGCTCGGGGGCGAGCGCCCCAAAGGCACCAATTTGAATGGCAATAGATCCGAGGTTGGCAAAACCCGCGAGTGCAAAAGATGAGATAAGTATGGACTTTTCACTCAAGGTATCCACGTATTCGGAAAAAGCTGTATACCCCACAAATTCATTGAGGATCGTCTTCTGGCCGATGAAATTACCTACCAATGAGGCTTCGTCCCACGGTACCCCAATAGCCCACGCCAAAGGAGCAAAGATGAGGCCAAAAAGGCCTTCCAGCGACCAGTTCTCCTGACCAAATACGGAGCCAACTCCGCCCAATACTGCCGAAAGCATAGTAATGGTGGCGATAAAAGCGATAAGTAAACATCCAATGGTTACAGCGATCCGTCCACCGGAAAGCGCCCCGGCACCGATAGCGTCAATGAGATTCTCGGAGTGCTCATCACGCATGGTGCGAATATTGGCGTTTGCGCGAGATTCTTCGGTTTCCGGCATTAGGGCTTTTGCCACGATCAACGACCCAGGGGCGTTCATCACCGACGCGGCAAGGAGGTAGGGAAGTGGGGCGCCCAGAAGGGAGTAACCTACGAGGGTGGAGCCTGCGACGGAGGCGAAGCCACCGCTCATGCAGGCGAATAGTTCACTGCGGGTTAATTGGGGAATCCACGGGCGTATCACCAAAGGGGCCTCGGCCATACCGAGGAAAATGACAGTGGAAGCCCACACAGATTCTACCTTGGACGTGCCTAGAATTTTGTTGAGCGCCGAGCCGACTATCTCCACAAACCACTGCAGGACTCGTAAATAATAAAGGGCGCCGATAATAGCACCGAGGAAGATAACAACGGGGAGAACGTTGAGGGCAAAGACAAAGCCATTCTTTTCTCCAAACAGACCTCCGAATACAAAAGAGGTCCCAGCATTGCTAAAGCCAATAAGTTTTTCTAGACCCTCAGATACTTTCTTGAGCACTAAAAATCCTGGTTCCCATTTGAGCACGAGCAGCGCGAAGCTAATCTGCAAGGCGAAACCTACTCCGAGGGTGCGCCAGTTTATACTGCGTTTGGCATTAGAAAGGCAGAGCAGTATCACCATGATGGCGATAATTCCTATGAGGCCTTGCAGACGATCCATGGTCAATATTCTCCTAATACGATGCGGGAAGTCTGCGCGGGTACCCGGGTAGATGAGTGTAGAGGTATAGGTGTGCAGAGGTATGTGGGTGCAGAGGTTTATGGGTGCAGAGGTGCAATGAACGCTAATCGCTTTCGCAGCTAAAAGCAAAAGTTCTAAGATAGACGTTTTCCCAGCTCGAATGGTATAAATTCGAGCTGCGCAGATGAGATTTTCTTATTATTTTCTTGATTACTCGCTTCCCTCCCCAGCTCAGAAAAAGCGCCCATCTTTGCTACCCTGTTCTATATGCTGCTGCGAGATGAACAATCATTGCAGGCCGCCAAACTGTACTATCAAAAGGGCCTGAGTCAGGCCGAAGTCGCGGCCGAAATCGGGGTGTCACGGCCGACCGTCGCTAAGCTCTTGGCCTATGCCAGACAGCGTGGCTTCGTGGTTATAGAAATTAGAGATCCCCGTGACAAGGGAAGTTTCCTAGCGGAAAAGCTGGTAGAAATTTTTAGTCCCTACGGTCTGGAAGAAGCGCGCATTGTGCAAGCGGCCCGGCAGACCCCGGAGGAGATCTTAAAAGAGCTTGGACGAGTGGGCGCCTTGGTTCTCGAAGAACAGGTGCAGGACGGTCATATGGTGGGCGTGAGTTGGGGAAATACCATGTATGCCGTTGCCAAAGCGCTACGGCATAATCCCCATACTGGTGTAGAGATTGTGCAACTCAAAGGTGGACTGAGCTATACCAAGCGTTCTACCAACGATATTGAGACTATTAACAGATTCTGCCGTGCCTTCGATGCTTATGCGCGCACGCTCCCCTTGCCAGTGATTTTTGACAACGTTGAGGTTAAACGCACGGTGGAGAGCGATCGGCATATCTCCCATATTCTGGATATGGGCCGCCACACCGATGTGGTTATATTTACCGTTGGCTCCACCAGCGGGGATTCTCTTCCACTGACCTTAGGCTATTTGAGTGATACCGAAAAGCAGCTGATTTCAACGCGCGCGGTCGGTGATGCTTGTTCCCGTTTTTTCGACGAATATGGGCAGGTAGCGGTACCAAGTGTGGATGAACGCACCGTAGGGATCTCACTTGAGGATCTCGCTTCACGCCCGGTTCGCATTTTGGTAGCAGGAGGAGCGTCGAAGCTCAGAGCTATCAATACGGCGCTTGTCATGGGTCTGGCTTCACATCTAGTCATTGATGGGGCGACCGCTCTCGCCCTTATTGCGCTGTGGGAGGACGCATAAAAATTACCCCCTGAATGCCACTGATTCGGGGGTAATTCTTATAGTGCTTACTTAAAAGTTAACTTAGAAAACAATAATGCCCACGACTGCAGCGTTGAGCATATTTGTGCAGAAACCGGCAAGGAGCGCCTTGAGCCCCATGGATGCCACTTCTGAGCGACGCTCTGGGGCGAGTGCGCCAAAGGCACCAATCTGGATCGCGATGGATGAGAGATTAGCAAAGCCTGCGAGAGCGAATGATGAGATGAGGATGGACTTCTCACTGAGGGTATCGACGTGCTCGGAGAACGCGGTATAGCCCACGAATTCATTGAGAATAGTCTTTTGGCCAATGAAATTACCCACGAGGGAAGCTTCTTCCCACGGAACGCCAATAGCCCACGCTAAAGGTGAGAATATGACGCCGAAGAGTCCTTCAAGCGACCAATTGTCCTGGCCAAAAATGGAACCGATACCTCCCAAGACTGCGGAGAGCATAGCAATGGTGGCAATAAAGGCAATGAGAAGGCAAGCAACGGTTACCGCGATACGACCGCCAGAGAGCGCGCCCGCACCAATGGCATCGATGACGTTTTTGGAGTGCTCGTCGCGCATATTGCGGACATTTGCATTAGCTTTGGGCACTTCGGTTTCTGGTACCAGCGCTTTGGCTACCATCAGGGAAGCTGGGGCATTCATGACTGAAGCTGCGAGTAGATAGGGCAGTGGCGCGCCTAGGAGGGAGTAGCCCACGAGGGTGGAGCCCGCGACGGACGCGAAGCCGCCGCTCATACAAGCGAATAATTCACTGCGTGTCAATTGCGGTATCCACGGGCGAATGACCAGGGGAGCCTCCGATTGGCCCAAGAAGATGACGGTAGAGGCCCATACGGACTCTACCTTGGAGGTGCCCATGATCTTATTGAGAGCAGTACCGACGATTTCGACGAACCACTGCAAGATGCGCAGGTAATACAAGGCGCCGATGAGGGCACCAAGGAAGATAATAACGGGAAGAACATTTAGGGCGAAGATGAATCCGTTATCTTCACCGAAGAGCCCGCCAAAGACAAAGGAGGTCCCGTGGTTGGTGAAGTCGATGAGTTTTTCTACCGCTCCAGATACTGCCTTGAGAGCGTGGAAGCCTGGTTCCCATTTGAGCACCAGGAGTGCGAAGCCGATTTGTAGGGCGAAACCCACGCCGAGGGTACGCCAGTTGATCTGCCGCTTGGCATTAGACAAGCTGAAGATGACCGCAAAGATTGCGATCACACCGATGAGTCCTTGCAGACGTTCCATCAGTTGGACCTCCTATGAAGGGTATGGGGAGATATTTAAGTATCGAGGTGTTCAGGGCCGAAAGAGTGGGGGAGGAGTTCTGTGAAGCTCAAGCTGTGCACCTCGCCTGTAGGGCCTTCGACGAAGACTTCTTGGCAGCCAAATTCACGCAGTACTTGGCGGCAGGATCCACACGGCCAGCAAGGACTGGCCTTCAGACCCACGATGGCGACGCTGTGGATCTGTCGGGGGCTGTCGGGTTTGGTGGTAGCAATCATTGTTGTTGCGGCATTGCGCTCGGCGCAGAGGGTGAGACCGTAGCTAGCATTTTCAACATTGCATCCGGTAAATACTGTGCCGTCGGTGGTGAGTATGGCGGCGCCCACTTCGAAATTGCTATACGGGGCGTAGGCGTGATGGGCAGCCTCTTTAGCTGCGGCAATGAGCTCTTGAGGGCTCATGGTCATAATGTGGGCCTTCTTTCTGTAATTAAGGCAAGGGGGAGACACTGTGAGCGGTGGAACAAATGAAAAATCAACCCTTGACAATTGTTCTGGGCATGATAATAATCAGAGTTATAACTGAAAGCAAGAGATTAAAATAACGCTCCACGCATTTTGTGTTCCGCTTCACAATTAGGGTGGGATAGCTCAGTGCAGCAAGGGAAAGGAAGCAAGGCATGGCTGAACAATTCGATGTCGTCGATATCATCCGCACCAAACGAGACGGTGGAGAGCTCAGCACCGATCAAATCAACTGGGTCATCGACGCCTATACCCGCGGCGCAGTTGGCGATGAGCAAATGGCAGCATTGAATATGGCGATCTTTATTCGCGATATGGGCCGCCGAGAAATCGTGGACTGGACCCAAGCAATGATCAACTCCGGTGAGCGCATGAATTTCGATTCTCTCAGCAAGCCCACCACTGACAAGCACTCCACTGGCGGAGTCGGCGACAAGGTCACCCTCCCTCTCGGACCGCTCGTATCCTCCTACGGGGTTGCTGTCCCACAGCTGTCCGGACGCGGACTTGGCCACACCGGTGGAACCCTCGATAAGCTCGAAGCAATCCCCGGTTGGCAGGCAGATGTGCCGAACGACCGCATGATGGCTATCTTGGAAGATTCCGGAGCCGTCGTTGCCGCAGCTGGTGCCGGACTTGCCCCAGCGGATAAGAAGATCTACGCACTGCGCGATATCACTGCCACCGTGGACTGCATTCCGCTAATCGCCTCGTCCATTATGAGTAAAAAGATCGCCGAAGGAACCGCCTCCCTCGTTCTCGATGTGAAGGTAGGCTCCGGCGCCTTTATGAAAGATCTTGATAAAGCCCGCCAGCTGGCAGAAACCATGGTGCAGTTAGGCAAGGATGCGGGAGTCAATACCCGCGCCCTCCTAACCGATATGAATATTCCGCTGGGAAGGAAAATCGGTAATGGTCTCGAAGTGGAAGAGAGCATCGAGGTTCTAGCCGGCGGTGGCCCTCAAGATCTCATCGAGATCACCTGCGAGCTCGCACGCCATATGCTCGATATGGCGGGTATCCCTGATGCCGACGTCGAGGAGGCCCTCAAGGATGGCCGCGCCATGGATTCGTGGCGCAAGATGATCCGCGCCCAGGGCGGCGACCCTGATGCACAGCTCGCCCGCGCTCCTCATACCCATGAAGTTTTCGCCGAACAAGACGGCTACCTCACCAAGCTTGATGCCTTGGCACTCGGCGTTGGTAGCTGGCGCCTGGGTGCTGGCCGAGCCCGAAAGGACGAACCCGTACAACTGACCGCTGGCATCGAGATTCACGCCGACTACGGTCAAGAAATCAAGAAGGGGCAAAAACTTTTGACCCTGCATACCGAAACCCCGGATCGTTTCGAGCGTGCTCTTGACTCGATCCTGCCAGGTATCGAAATCGGTGCCACTAAGCCAGCTGAACGCCGCATCATCCTGGATAAGGTTTTCTAAACGATCGGCCAATAATCGATAGCGCCCGCGTCGAGCGCACTGGTGGATAGTGGGGCCAGCACCTTACTATCCACCAATTCGGCGCCATAACCTCGTAACTAGAACACCCAATATTGACAAGGAGAATCATGACTCTTTCCCGCCAAGAACTCGCGCACTATATCGACCACACCATCCTCAAGCCCGAAGCCACCCGCGCCCAGGTTGAGGAACTCGTGCACGAAGCTAGTGAACTCGGCACCTTCTCAGTGTGCGTCTCTCCTTCCCAGCTTCCGCTGGAGACCCCTGAGCACGTCAAGGTAGCCACTGTGGTGGGCTTCCCGTCCGGTAATCACCACCCAGAGGTCAAGGCTTTTGAGGCCAAACTCGCCGTCTCTCACGGTGCAGATGAGGTAGATATGGTCATCAATATTTCCGATGCCGTAGAAAACCACTTTGAAAAAGTCGAACACGATATTCGTACCGTGCGCGAAGCTATTCCCGATGCCCTCCTTAAGGTCATCATCGAATCGGCCGCGCTCAGCGACGAGCAAATCGTGGCCTGCTGTGAGGCAGCCGAAAAGGCTGGTGCTGATTATGTCAAAACCTCCACGGGCTTCCACCCATCAGGCGGAGCCTCCACTCATGCGGTTTCCTTGATGGCGAAAACCGTGGGTGATCGCCTCGGCGTGAAGGCCTCCGGCGGCATCCGCGACACCGAAACTGCATTAGCCATGATTGACGCTGGTGCCACCCGACTAGGCTGCTCCGCCTCTAAGGCTATTGTCGAGGGTCTTGAATAATCATGAGCACCCTCAACGAGAAGGTCACGCAGTGGATCGCTCATGATCCCGACCCCGCAACCCAGAAGGAATTACAAGCCCTCCTCGACGCTGGTGACCATGAAGCCTTAGCGGAGCGCTTTCAAGGACCTTTGAGTTTTGGTACCGCGGGTCTTCGTGGCGCGGTAGCGGCGGGTGAATCCCGCATGAATGTCGCAACTGTATCTCGCGCTACCTACGGTGTTGGTAAATATCTCGTGGACCTCATCGATAGCCCTAAAGTGGTTGTGGGCTGCGACGCTCGCCACGGTTCCGCTGACTTTTATCAAGCAACCTGCGAGATCTTGAGTGCTCTTGGTATTGAGGTGCTGGCTCTCCCACAGCAACTCCCTACCCCGATTACCGCCTTCAGCGTGCGTTATTTCGATTGCGATGCAGGCATTATGGTCACTGCTTCGCATAATCCACCTCAAGATAATGGCTACAAGGTCTACCTCGGCGGTCGCGTGGTCCACGGTGAAGCGGAACAGGGCGTACAGCTCATCTCCCCAGCAGATGCAGAAATTTCCGCTCAGATCGATGCGGCTCCCTTCGCCGATGAGATAGCCCGCAACCGCGAACGTATCCGCGATATTGCTGCCGAAGAAGTCTTGGAACCGTATTTTGCTAGAGCCCTGGAGCTCCCTCAGGCACCAGCGACGACGTGTGATATTCCTATGGTCTTTACCGCCATGCATGGCGTGGGTGGAGCAACGTTAGGTGAAGCTCTCAAGCGCGCCGGGTTTAGCCATGCTTTCCCTTGCCCCGAGCAGCAGGAACCAGATCCTGATTTCCCAACCGTCGCCTTCCCTAACCCAGAGGAAGCGGGCGCACTTGATCTGTCCTACCAAGAAGCAGATCGTCGTGGAGCCGAGCTGATCTTGGCTCTCGATCCCGACGCGGATCGGTGCTCAGTGGCTATCAAACACAAGGGCACCTGGCGTCAGCTCTCAGGCGACGAGGTCGGTGCTCTTCTAGGTGAGGATATTGCCCGTGCCCACCACGGCGATGATGATGCCACTCTGGCCTGCAGTATCGTTTCTTCTCAACTTTTGGGTGAGATCGCTCGTGGTCATGGACTGAAATTTGCCAATACTCTCACGGGATTCAAGTGGATTGGGCGCACCCCCAACCTCATCTTTGGATACGAAGAAGCATTAGGGTATTGCTCGGATCCGCAAGCGGTGCGTGACAAAGACGGTATCACTGCCTGCCTGCGGGTAGCCGATCTTAATAAGCGCTTGGTCGCGGAAGGTAAGAATATCCAAGATCTTCTCGACGAGATTGCACAGGCATACGGCCTGTATAAGACCAGTCCTCTAACGTTCCGCGTGGCAGATACCAGCTTGATCCAACAAGGTCTGCACAATTTGGAGACCACGGCGCCGAAAACTCTAGGTGGCGCCGAGGTGACAGAATTTAGTAACCTTTCGGATGGCTTCCGTGGGCTACCAGGTACCCCGGGTTTCTGGATTGCCACCAGCGCCAAGGACCGCATTGTGGTGCGCCCGAGCGGTACCGAACCGAAGCTGAAATGCTACCTCGAAGTAGTATCGGATTCTCATAAGAATGCAGATGAGCGCCTCGACGCTCTCAAGATAGAGCTCAAAGAAATTCTTGGCTTTTAGCTCAACGCCACTCGGAGCCGCCTATTCCATTACGTGGAAAAGGCGGCTCCCTTTATTTATCCTTCGGTCTTTTTAGGTCGACCCGGTCTCGGGATATCACCAATATCGCGAGGCAGGCGCCCTCGGTTCTTAAGTGCCTCCCGCAAAAGAATCTCGATTTGAGCGTTGACGCTGATAAAACTATCGTCAGCTAATTGCTTAACAGCGCGGTGAATAGCGGGATCGAGTCTGAGGGGGAGGGCTTTACGCGGTGCCACTAGCTATATAGACTACCGGCGTTAACCACAGGTTGAGTCGAGGTATCCGAGCACAGCACCACTAAGAGGTTGGATACCATCGCGGCGCGACGCTCAGGATCTAGGTCGACAATATTGCGGCGTTCGATTTGTTCCAGCGCTGAGTCAACCATCGAGACCGCACCCTCCACGATAGTTTCGCGGGCATCGACAATGGCAGAGGCTTGCTGCCGCCTCAGCATTGCTTGAGCGATCTCTGGGGAATAGGAGAGTGAAGAAATTCGCGCCTCGATAATATCAATACCGGCAACGACGGCACGTGCCGCAACTTCTCGAGCTAATTCCTCACTGACGAGATCGGTACTGCCGCTTAGTGATGGAATATGGTCAACATCTTGGGAATCATAGGGGTGTGTGGTGGCGACGTGGCGCAATGCTGATTCAGCCTGGGATTGGATAAAGTCTTCCACCTCCTCTACGGCGAAGTGTGCTTTCGCGGTATCGGTGATCTGCCAGACGACAATAGCACCGATCGTAATCGGGTTGCTGTTGAGATCGTTGACCTTGGTCGTCGCAGTCTCGAAATTACGAACCCTGACGCTGATTTTCCTGGACATATGCAAGGGGTAAATCAGGTGTAAGCCATCAGCGCGAAGAGTGCCCTTGTAGGAACCAAAAAACTGCACAATGAGCGTTTGTCCAGGAGAAATGATGCGAATATGAAGAAGAATGAAACCTAGCACTACTACGAAAAACCCTACGAGGCCGTCCGCCCAGACGTCGGGGATAACAAAGGCGGTTAGGGCCGCGAGGATTACGAGGATGAAGGAGGTGAGCATAATTGCTACTGCTGTGGCACCCCGGAAGGACTGAGCTGGTACTTCATTGATGGATATATTGGTATTGCTTGCGGTTGGGACTTGGAGCGGGGCGTCCATAGAGCTCTCCTAGGCGTTGAGGGGATAAAAAGTGATATCACTTTTTTACGCTAGCACTGCTCCGCCGCCAATAGAAGCCACTGGGGAAATGGGTCTGAAAAGGGCGATTGTCTAGGTGTTCGCTACAGGCGTACAGCTCTAAAAACTACCCGTGGACTGGAAAAACACCGCCTTGATGACTGTTGGATCGAACGTTGATCGCCGAGAGTGTTTTTTCCTGCGATAACATAAGGGCTATTAGCTGTAGAGACAAAAGGAGATCACTTATACCATGTTCGAGCGTTTTACCGACCGAGCTAGGCGCGTTATCGTGCTGGCTCAAGAAGAGGCACGCACTCTTAACCACAACTATATTGGTACCGAACACATTCTCTTAGGTCTTATCCACGAAGGTGAAGGTGTTGCCGCCAAAGCCCTTGAGTCTATGGGCATCTCACTCAAGGCCGTGCGCCAAGAGGTGGAAGATATTATCGGCAAAGGTTCCGAGGCTCCCGTTGGTCATATTCCCTTTACGCCTCGAGCTAAAAAAGTTCTCGAACTCTCCCTTCGTGAGGGACTGCAGATGGGGCACAAATATATCGGCACCGAATTTCTACTCCTTGGGCTCATTCGCGAAGGCGATGGGGTAGCAGCTCAAGTATTAGTGAAACTCGGCGCTGATCTACCTCGGGTGCGTCAACAGGTTATTCAGTTACTTTCCGGCTACGAGGGGGAGAATAAGGATAATCCCGAGGGGCCAGAGGCAGTGGGTGCCGGCAGTACCGTAGGCAATTCCAGCCCGCGCGGGGGCCGCGGCGGCCAGGACCGCTCCAATTCCCTAGTTTTAGATCAGTTCGGCCGAAACCTTACCCAGGCAGCGCGTGAAGGTAAGCTGGATCCCGTTGTGGGCCGTGAGCAAGAGATTGAACGCATTATGCAGGTGCTCTCGCGTCGTACGAAGAATAATCCAGTGCTCATCGGTGAACCAGGCGTCGGCAAAACTGCTGTTGTCGAGGGATTAGCTTTAGATATTGTCAATGGCAAGGTTCCTGAGACCCTCAAGGATAAGCAGGTCTACTCCCTCGACTTAGGCTCGCTAGTCGCAGGTTCTCGTTATCGTGGTGATTTCGAAGAGCGCCTGAAGAAGGTGCTCAAGGAAATCAACCAGCGCGGCGATATTATCCTCTTCATTGATGAGATTCACACTCTTGTTGGTGCTGGCGCTGCTGAAGGCGCCATCGATGCTGCATCCCTGCTCAAGCCGAAGCTGGCACGTGGTGAATTACAAACTATTGGTGCAACTACACTTGATGAGTATCGCAAGCATATTGAAAAAGATGCTGCGCTCGAGCGCCGTTTCCAGCCTGTCAATGTTCCTGAGCCATCGGTGGAAGATACCATCGAGATCTTGAAGGGGCTGCGCGACCGCTACGAGGCTCACCACCGAGTCTCTATCACGGATACAGCTTTGGCCGCCGCAGCGAATTTGAGCTCACGGTATATCAATGATCGCTTCTTACCCGATAAAGCTGTCGATCTTATCGACGAAGCGGGTGCCCGGATGCGCATCAAGAGAATGACTGCGCCGGAATCCCTGCGCGAAGTTGATGAGCGCATTGCTGAAGTGCGCAAACAAAAAGAAGCCGCCATTGATGCCCAAGATTTCGAGAAAGCTGCGGGTCTGCGTGATCAAGAGCGCACACTCGGTGAAGAACGCGATGAGAAGGAAAAGCAATGGCGTAACGGTGATCTCGAGGATATCGCCGAGGTAGGCGAAGAGCAGATTGCTGAGGTGCTTGCCAATTGGACGGGCATCCCCGTATTCAAGCTCACCGAGGAAGAATCCTCGCGCCTGCTTCATATGGAAGACGAGCTGCACAAGCGCATTATTGGCCAAGATGATGCCGTCAAGGCGGTAGCGCGTGCCATTAGGCGCACACGGGCCGGCCTTAAGGATCCGCGTCGCCCCTCCGGTTCCTTCATCTTTGCCGGCCCATCAGGTGTGGGTAAAACGGAGCTGTCAAAAGCACTCGCGAATTTCCTCTTTGGGGAAGATGACGCGCTGATCCAGATCGATATGGGTGAATTCCACGATCGCTTTACAGCCTCCCGTCTCTTCGGTGCCCCTCCAGGATATGTGGGCTATGAAGAAGGCGGCCAATTAACCGAGAAGGTTCGCCGCAAACCATTCTCCGTGGTACTTTTTGACGAGATCGAAAAGGCGCACAAGGAAATTTACAATACCCTGCTGCAGGTGCTCGAAGATGGCCGGCTGACCGATGGTCAAGGGCGAGTGGTGGATTTCAAGAATACTGTTTTGATTTTCACGTCGAACCTAGGCACGAGAGATATTTCTAAGGCAGTCGGTATCGGCTTTAGCTCTTCTGACGATAACGGCGTCGAGGGCCAGTACGAGCGGATGAAGAATAAGGTCCACGACGAGCTTAAGAAGCACTTCAGGCCCGAATTCCTCAACCGCATCGACGATATTGTAGTCTTCCACCAGCTCACCCAAAGCGAGATTGTGGAGATGGTGGATCTGCTCATCGCTCGCGTGGAGAAGGCACTTGCTGCCAAGGATATGGGTATTGAGCTATCTACAAAGGCTAAGAATCTTCTGGCCAAACGCGGCTTCGATCCAGTGCTAGGTGCTCGTCCTTTGCGCCGCACCATTCAGCGGGAGATCGAAGATGCCTTGAGCGAGAAGATCCTCTTCGGTGAAATAGGTGCCGGTGAGATTGTGACCGTGGATGTTGACGGCTGGGATGGTGAATCTAAGAATATTGCGGATGCAACTTTCACCTTTAGCCCCCGCCCAAAGCCACTGCCTGACTTGCCTGGGCTCAGCCCCGCGGAACAAGCCCAAGAAGAAGTTATTGAGGCTAGTGAAGCTCCTACCCCGGAGGAGGAATCTGAAAGCGCTACCGCTGATGGAGAGCGAGGCCGACATTTTTTGACAGCAGAAGATTCCCCCGAGGATGAGGATCGCGAGTCTTAAGATAAGTCCACTGTTTTAGTGTTGAAAAACCGCCCCCCGCGTAAAGGTGTGGGGGCGGTTTTTGGCTGTGGCTATAAAGAGATTTTGGCGGGTTAATTGTGAAATTAATCACCATACCGCCCATGAGTCAGCGGACGAACGGGCTGTGGTGGCCCAATATGGGGGGAGGGCTGGCGTAGCAAGGCGGCGGGTTATTGCTCCGCAGAACTAAGAGATAGCTCTCCATACCCCCGAGGGGGTGCGGAGAGCTTTTTATGTGAAAATGCTAAGCGATCTTAAGTATTTTTTGAATATTTTGGAGCCGATTTGAGGCCGGCCTGGGGTGCGCCGGGCACGAATCGGTAGACGTTGATATGACACCTATAATTGCTGAGGTTCAACTTAGGCAGCTTCGAATAGTTTCGAAGATTACTGAAAGATATCTCCCTTAGACAATGAAGACGCAATTACATTACAACGCGCAACCCAACCCATTTCTGGGGCCATTGGGAACCGCCACTATGCATGGCGACGCCCAGGCCTCGGACTGCACCCCATTGCCCGGGCCGGGCGCAGGACCTTGGGATATACAAGCCCTCAACTTGGGTGGAGCCTGCCCCACAGTCTTGGTAGGCCACGATGATTTCATTCAGGTCCTCACCACCCAGCGCTTTGGCAGCGACCTCACGTTTCTGCAACCAAAGATCTCCCTCCTCCACCCCAATGGATCTCTTCTCAGCTCGCTGGAAATTCCTAAGGGCGCCTTGCTTGGGGCTGTATACGCCTATATCGACCACCGCAATCGCATGGTGGTCACCGACGGTACCGGAACACTAATTCGCGTCGCACACGATGCATCTGGGTCTGCTCTTTATGTTGATCAGCGTGCTGATCTATCAAGTTTTCTCTCTCAGCAGCCTGGAGACCAGATCGTGGGATTGACCCCCGATTGGTCAGGTCGTGTCTGGCTGGCCTCGCGTAACGGCCGGGTGGCCGTTATGGATGAAAATCTCCGCGAGGTGCGCGGCATCACCCTCAACCACTTCGATCCCACCGGGGAGCGAGTAGATAACTCCATTTCCTCGGCCCCCGAGGGTGTCTCGGTCATCACCAACCGCGGGATGTATCTGCTTGATTGGCGCAGCGGTCGGCCGGAGGTCGTTTGGTCTGTGGGCTACGATTACGGCTCACACCGTAAACCCGGAAAATTGGCGTACGGCTCCGGGGCTTCGCCCACGTTCTTTGGGCCAAATGGCAGCGACTACCTCATGCTCACCGATAACGGGGATATCCAGGAGTCCGTCGTAGTCTACGAGACAGCAACTGCCAAGGAGCTGGGGCGAGCGGGGCTTTTCATGCCATTTAAGTCTGGCAGCGAGAATTCCATGATCGGCATCGGTCATACGATTATTGCCGCCTGCACCTATGGTTATCCCTATCCTCGCTATCCAGAGGGGGCCGGCCCCTCCATGCCAGCTCACGATCTCTTCTCCCCTGGATTTGAGCGCTGGGATCTAGGCGCTCGCGGTCTCAAGCAGGTGTGGAGGCGAGAAGATATCTATTCCTCCGCCGTCCCGCGATACTCAGCCGCAGATGGGTTGATTTATACCTGCGAACGCCCTCGAGGACCTGCCGGTCTTGCTAATGGGATTACCGTCAACGCCGTTGCCATCGATATTGAGACCGGCCAAACCGTATATTCTCAACGCCTACCAGGGCTAGTCACTCTTTTGGGTACTGACACCCTTCAGATGGTGGGCACCATCGACTCCTATGGAACCTGGTGGCAGGGCACCATTGGTGGCATTTTCCGAATCTCTCGAAAGGGGCAGTAGAGATGCTCTCTCGCCGTGATTTTATGACATCGATAGCCGTAACTGGAGCCGTTATGGTCGCATCCAGTGCGCTACCTGCAGCAGCGCGCCCTCATGGGCAAGCGCAAACGGAGCTTATTACTCTTGATTTCGCTGAACTAAATCCCGCTGGTCTACCGCGTTACCTCGTGATATCCAATCCGACAGATATGGTGCTGGATGCAGTGAATATCCGCATGAATGCACGCCAGCTGGATTCAGCTGGACTTATTGGTATGGCTTCCCAGGCCATTCCAGCTCTCGAAGGTGACCACGGCTTCAAATCTGAAGATGGCGTGTGGAATTTCCGCCTGCCAGAAGCCATCTCGCCACAGGTGACATCGATCTTCGAACTGCAGTGGACCGGTGAGCCTGCAACAGGGCTACGACTTCTAGCAACCGCACAGCTTAGTACCGATCACAACGATTATTATGAGGTTTTTTCCCAGGAGTTTGTTGTTGGTCAACCATTCTCAAGCTCGCTTCAGGTAGTCCCCTCCCGGCCGCGGCGCCCAGAACGACCTGAGCAGCCGAAGCAACCGAAGCGACCGCGCCGGCGGCGCCCGAAGCCACGCCCTCGAACCCAAACCCCTTGGTGGAAAACATTCCCCTTCTAAGTAAATGACCTCCCCAGTCTGCGGGGAGGTCATTTATTTTCGGGTGACTATGTTGCTGGGCAATTATTCAAAGCCGGGCGATCCAGGAAGCGATCGTATAGGTAGCGTGCAGCCTCAGGCAGATCACCAAAGGCCTGCGCCGCGTGATTAAGCCCGGAAGGAATGCTCGGGGTTATGACCGGAAGTGATGATTCGAAGTAGTAGACCTCAGCGCCTAGCTGACAGTAGTCGCGACTTAGTTGGCGCACTTGCGCATTAGGAACGAGATCGTCGTGAATTGCCGAGCCCACCATAATGGGAGCGCTTGGCTTCTTTCTTCCCAGTTTTTGGCGGTCGAGAATCTTAATAATCCGCGGATCGCTGCCGAGACTTTCGCTTAGTGTGCGCCCATCTTTGGTAAAGAACCTTGTAGTTTTGAGTCCATCGTCGACGGCGGCATCTGCTAGGCAGCTACGTGCTGAGCGCCTTAAGAATTCCTCACCAGCTTCATTGAGATATTCCTTTACGATCGATCTAAATTCCGGATCGCGTGCCGCATAGCTATTGATAGACATTCCCAGGACACCGGAAATGCTCGAGCCGTCGATCGCCTTGATGACCTGGGGGAGATCAGCTGGTACCGCACCGGCGTATGTCCCCTTAACATTGAGTTCGGGGGCATAGCTCGAGGCAAATTCCGCGGCTGCTGCAGCAGCGCCACCACCTTGGCTATAACCGTAGAAGGCAATGGGGGAGCGCGGGTCTACGTTGGCTACAGATAGTGCTGCGCGGGCAGCATCCAGAACCGCGTGAGCCTCTTCAATATTATTGACATAGGTGTGCACCCCCTCAGTTCCCAAACCTATATAGTCCGTGTTCACTACCCTCATCCCGAGCTCCAGGAGATGATATTGCACGATAATCTCGTAGTTGATTCCCAGCGCCTTATCAGGGCGTGAATAGGATCCCAGAAGGTATGCACCGCGCGAGGGAGCGCAAATATCTGCTTGACCACGGGTGCCGGGGGCAAAGATCACTGTGGGCACAGGGCCCGGTCCGCGCCATGGGTTCCGAGGCTCCATAATATAGCCACTGACTGGAACTGGGCGGCCATCCTGAGTGGTGGACGTATAGAGGATCTTCTGTGCATATGCGGGAAATCGCGGGCCGAAAGTATTGAGGAGATGGGGAGCCGGCTGAGTTCTTAAGACTGCACCCGGGCGCGGATCCATAACCTCAGGAGTAGCGTAAAAAGCATCGTCGATAGGCGATTCAACCCACGCATCAGTTCGGTGTGTCCCGGCCCAATCAACACCCGCAATTACATCATTGACTGAGGATTGGGCTACTGCGGGTACTGCAAGAACACAACTTCCCACGCTGAGAGCAATAGCTGAAATGGCCCCGATAAGGCGTTGTCTACTTTTCATACCACCAATCTAACCGAGTCTGATGAAAAAATAATAGATTCTAGTGGGGAAGATGGAAGAACCCATTGCTTTCTTGGGCCAGTTTGTCTCGTATAAGCCCCTCCAGGGCGCGCGTGTACTGCTCACTGTCAGGCCATATCGTGGCCAAATCCATCGCACTGACTGGGTGCTCGGCGTGGCGCAACACAGCCATAATTTTGCCGCGGACCTCGCGGTCGGTTCCACTGAATTTTTGTACTCTGTGACGTGCTATCTCCCGTTCTTGAGTGCTCGGCTCGGGGCATCCAGCTCGTTGCCACGCACATAGGCCAGTTAAGGGGCATCGATCACAGGCGGGAATGGTCTTGCAAACGAGTGCCCCCAACTCCATAAGTCCAACGGAGAATTGAGGAGCGTCGCTAGCGGGAAGCAAATCCTCGAGCTCACGTAATTCACGCTTGCTGGTAGAGCTTTTAGGATTAAGATAGCGGGCGTAAATGAGACGCGAGAGTACCCTACGCACATTGGTATCTAGTACCGGTACTCGTTGGCCGAAGGCAAAAGCCGCAACCGCAGCGGCTGTATAGGTGCCAATTCCTGGCAACGACAATAATGAGCCCAGATCACTGGGCACTTCATTGCCATACTCATGGGCAATGACGGTAGCGCATTCTTTTAGCCGTAATGCTCGCCGCGGATAGCCGAGACGGTCCCATGCTTTTAAGATATCGGCGGTGGGAGCATGGGCCAGATCGCGCGGCTCCGGCCACCGATGCATCCACGCCTGCCAGAGAGGTTCCACACGAGCCACCGGGGTTTGCTGGCTCATCACTTCACTGACCAAGATGCCCCACGCGCTCGTCGCTGGCGTGCGCCAAATAATCTCCCGGGCGTTATGGGAATACCACTGAATAACAGTATTCTGAATATGCGCTAAATCTTCTGGAGGGAGGAGCTGAGGTGATGGTGATGTGTGCATGAGAACGCTCTATTCTATCGTGCCTATTTCCACCAGCGCTACCGCCGTGTAAAAATACTCACTATGACAGGTTTATCGCGGGACCCGCAAGCCGTGTGGAAGGGATTGCTTGAGGGCAATCGCCGCTTCGCCGAAGGCGCCCCGGAGCACCCCAATCAATCAGTGAGCCGACGCGCTGAATTATCTTTGAAGCAAGAGCCTCGCGCCGCTGTACTCACGTGTGGCGACTCGAGAGTTCCGGTTGAATTGCTTTTTGACGTCGGCTTGGGTGATACCTTTGTGGTTCGTACCGCTGGCGAAGTCGTCGATACCGCGGTACTAGCCTCCCTCGAATTTGCGGTGGCCAATCTCGGAGTGGAATTGGTTGTGGTCCTTGGACACGCTTCCTGTGGTGCCGTTGAAGCTGCTGCCCAGGTGGTTCTTGAGGGAGCACAAGTGCCCACTGGCCATCAGCGAGCCATCGTGGAGCAAATTGCCCCGTCCATCTTGGAGGCAAAGAGTCATGGTTTTCACAGCTCGGCAGACTTCGAGCGGGAACATGCTTCGGCGATTATGCGCAAAATAACTCAATTATCGTCGGTGATTAACGCTGCCGTTGAAAAGGGTGAGACCGCAATGGTAGCTGCCCACTACAGTATCGTCGATGGCCATGTAGATACCGTGAAAACCGCAGGTTTTTGACGGGACTGAGAGAAAATACTGGCAACACACCGCCGGTTAAGCGCGCTTGTTAGGTAGTTTCGCTTTAGGCTTAGGGTGTGGATCGCCGAGATAATCATTCCAGTTATTCCCGCCCGCAGTCACCTGCACCAGGAGCTCCCCGACGGCGGGGTACCGACCATGCTGATCATGCTGGGCCGAAAAGGCTCCCCGAGATTTATTATCGACGCCGTCGTTGGGCCGCCATCATTATCGTTGCGGCCATCGCGCTGCCGCTCATCTTCCTACTAACAACTCGGGGTAGCGATAATTCTGCCCCCGTCGCATCGACTGTCACCAGTACCTCAACAAAGGCGGTCATCGCCTTGGACGAGCCTGAAAAGACGAGCGTACCGAGTGTCACAATCACCCTCGAGCCCTCGGATGAAAGCGCGGACCAACCAGCAAAAGAAGTCGATCCCACTCTTCCACCGGAAAACCCGGCAAACGAGCAAGCACCTGAAGTGAAAAAGACCTGCGAATTAGCTGACCTGATGATCACCGCCTCAGCTGACAAGATTTTCTATAACGATAAGGAGCTCCCGAGCTTCTTCATGACGGTGAAGAATCCCACCGAAGCGGACTGTTCCATTGATCTTACTTCTGATGTTTTACGCTTCGAGGTTTACCAGCTGGCGAATAATAGCCGCATGTGGGCAGATATTGATTGCAACGCCCCCGTGGGGCTCGGTACTCAAATATTCCCGGCAGGCAAAGAGCGCAAATTTGAAGCGCGCTGGTCTCGGACTACCTCAACCCCTGAAAGCTGTGCCAATAGACAACCAGTACCAGCCGGAGCCTACTATTTGCACACCGTCATGGGCTCCAATGCTTCCCAGCCTTTCGATTTCAAACTGGGATAGGAGGCTATAGAAAAAGTCTCAGCGCATCGAGGAGGGTATCAACCGTAAAGACGGTGATGCCCTCTATTTTTTCCTCTGTGCGCGGAATAATCGCCTGCTGATAACCCAGCCGTTTAGCCTCTGCTAAGCGACGTGCAAGATGGGGGACCCGTCGAATCTCGCCAGCTAAACCCACCTCTCCTAAAACCACAGTTTGAGGCGGAAGCGATTTCCTCGCCATTGCTGAGGCAGTCGCTAAAGCGATTGCCAGATCGGTTGCGGGTTCACCCACCTTCATCCCTCCAACGGTCGCCACATAGACTTCCTTGTCGTGGGTCCGTTTGCCCGCGCGCGCTGATAATACAGCGAGCACCATGGGAACCCTGGTGGCATCCAACCCAGTAACGGCGCGCCGGGGGTTTTTGGATTCAGTAGGTACCACTAGTGACTGCACTTCTGCCAAAATTGGACGCACACCATCCATGGCTACCGTGACAGCAGTGCCATCGGGGGTGGAATCTCGATGGGAGAGGAAGAGCCCCGAGGGATCTGCGACCTCCTTGATACCGTCGGATTGCTGCTCAAAACATCCCACCTCATCGGTGGCCCCGAAGCGATTTTTAATACTACGCAGAAAACGCAAACTAGAGTGCCGGTCACCTTCAAAATTCAAAACCACATCGACGAGATGCTCGAGAACGCGCGGGCCGGCCACAGTGCCGTCCTTGGTGACGTGACCTACCAAAATAATAGGTACTCCAGAGCGTTTAGCCACAGTTGTTAACGCTGCGGTGACTGCGCGTGATTGCGCCACCCCACCAGATACGCCCTCAACACCACTAAGAGACATAGTCTGCACAGAATCGACTATGAGCAGACTTGGTTGCAACTTTTCAATATGGCCAAAGAGAATATCCACATTGGATTCGGCTGCGAGGTAGAGGCTTTCCTCTAAAGCGTGGGTGCGCTCCGCGCGCATACGCACCTGGCCAGCAGATTCCTCGGCGGTAGCGTATAGGGCGATACGAGGAGATCCATCGGGATTTTTTTCCTTAGCCCACTTCGAGGCCACTTCTAAAAGGAGCGTGGATTTACCAACCCCAGGTTCGCCAGCCAGCAGAATAACAGATCCGGCGACAATTCCGGCTCCTAGAACTCGGTCGAGTTCTCCGATTCCGGTACTCACCGAGGGCGCATCTTCAGGATTGATGCGAGTGATCGAGGTAGCGGGGGATGTTGGCGTGAGAGCTGTGCCTGCGGAAGGGACCTGGTGGGCTACGGGTTGGACCATTCTCTCTTCCATGGATCCCCAGGTACCGCATTCGGGGCACCGTCCTAGCCACTTGGGGCAGGAATAGCCACATTCCGCGCAGATATGAGTGCTCCGTACTTTCTTCGCCATAGCCTCTACCTTACAAAGGTCAAAAAAATACTGCGCTCATCGAAGCGATCAGCGCAGCAAAGGAAAGAATATTAGTGCTCGGTATGGCTGTGTTCGCGGTCGTGCTGGCCAGATTCGAGTACGGGGGCCGCAGTGGTGGCATCAACCACGATCGAGGAATCGTCGAAGACGAAAGTCACCTCTTTGGTGCCGCCGTAGGAAAAGCCCGGGTTAGCAATGGTGGTGCTGATATGGTTGACGCAAGCGCCCTTAGGTTCGACCAATTTCTTCATTTCAGAGGGGATATTAGCTACCAAGCTACACCCGTGCTTTAAAGAGCTATCGCCTTTAAGGCTTGCCTCCACACCATCGATGCTGACGGATTTCAGGGTGTGATCAGCATTGGTGTCGTCTTGGTTAATAGCAGTAAATTTCACCCCAGCGGTGCCATCGGGGGCAACCTGAACGGTCACGTCGCGCACCGCGATAGCGCCGTTGGAGGATTCAGCTGAAGCACCATCAACCGCCGCTACCTGACTGGAGGTCTGAGAGATCTGACCTGCCGAGCAAGCGGATAGAACCATGGCCGAAGCGCTGGCAAGTACAAGAGCGGCACTAAGCCGGCGAGTGGATTTAAAAGGCTTCACGGTACGCGTCCTCCAATTAAGGGTATGTTCATGGCTGTGGAGCTACAAAATTCTTGAGCTGGTAGAAAATTATAGTGATTCTCTACCACTTTAGCCGGTAGCTAGGACGACGCCTTCACTTTTGTGGTTAAAAGGTGTGATGTGGGGTCAATGGAAAGACGGAATAGACAGAAAAACTGTGAGCTAAATAATATTCTGATCTTCTCTGAGAAGAGATATCCAGTAGCCCGCGAGCAAAGGCCACCTCCTCGTATCCATTTCCCGTTGTTGTGACGTGTTAGTATATGAAAAGATTTGGTCACTGCGCGCTTTTTCAATCGCCACCGCTTAGCAATAATGCTGGGTTGACAGCTGAGATGATGTGGAAAAGATTGTAGCCCGAAGTAAATTTGCTCATAAAGGAGACTTGGTTATGGATTTCAAAGTCGGCGATACCGTAGTTTATCCGCACCACGGTGCAGCCGTCATTGAGGCGATCGAAGAGCGCGAGATGAACGGTGAAACCGTTGAATATCTCGTCCTGCAGATTCATCAGTCTGATTTAGTCGTGCGCGTACCATCCAAGAATACCGAGCGTGTCGGGGTCAGAGATGTAGTCGACGATGCTGGACTGCAAAAAGTCTTTGGTTTCCTGCGTGAAACCGACGTCGAGGAAGCAGGTAACTGGTCCAGGCGCTTTAAAGCCAATCAGGAACGCCTGGCCTCGGGTGATGTTAATAAGGTAGCCGAAGTTGTGCGCGATTTATGGCGCCGCGATCAGGGGAAGGGCCTATCCGCTGGCGAGAAGCGGATGTTGGCAAAGGCGCGCCAGGTTCTGGTAGGTGAATTAGCGCTTGCGCAGATTAAAGATGAGAAACAGGCGGAAGATATCCTCGCTGACGTGGATGCCACGATCATCCGCCACCAGATGGTATCCACCCAGGCCGATCAAGAGTCCAAAGATCTCGATGACACACCCGTGGAACTCGACGATCTGAGCTTCGACGATAAAGACTAGGACCCCAAAATATAACGATGGGTGGTCGTGTAGATCAGGTAACTCAGCTTCCTGCCCGTCCTGTGGTGGCTCTTATCGCAGCGGCGGGCAAGGGCTCACGTCTTGGCGCTGATCTTCCCAAAGCCTATGTGGCACTACGGGGGAAAACCCTCATCGAGCGCTCAGTACGTGCCATGATTTACTCTGGTGTTGTCGATGAAGTCATCGTTATCATTAGCCCAGCGATGGAAGCACATGCTCATGCGATTCTGGAGCGAGCTGGTCTGCTTCACGCTGAAATACCCGTGCGCTTAGTTTTTGGCGGTGGTGAACGGGCTGATTCAGTGTGGGAGGGGATCCAAGCGATCGCGTACCCAGAAGCGGTTGTGCTCGTCCACGACGCAGCGCGCGCTCTCACACCGCCCGGCATGATTGCCAGGGTGGCGCGGGCCGTTTTGCAAGGGTATAAAGCAGTAATCCCGGTGCTGCCTGTAACAGACACCATCAAGGTGGTTGAAGGCGATACCGTGGAGCGCACCCTCGATCGCGAGAGCTTACGAGCAGTGCAAACCCCGCAAGGTCTCGACCTTCAAACAGCTCGCGCGGCGAATGCAGCCTACTTTTCTGGGCCACCGCACTTCCAGGCCACCGATGATGCCTCCCTCATGGAGTGGTTTGGGGTGCCTATTAGTTGTGTGGCGGGTGACCCCATGGCCTTTAAAATCACCACTCCCATCGACTATATGCTGGCCAAAGCCGTCACTGATGAGGCGGAACCGACAATATTTGAGGTCCCCGATGACTAAGCCCATAATCCCCCGTGTTGGAATCGCAACCGACGCCCACCAGATCGATTCCGCTCAACCATGCTGGATAGCCTGTCTGTTATTCCCCCACGAATCCGGCTGCGAGGGACATTCCGATGGTGATGTCGTGGCGCACGCTCTTGTCGACGCCCTCCTCTCAGCGGCGAATCTTGGCGATCTTGGATCCTTCGTTGGAGTAGGCCGCAAAGAATATGACAATGTCTCCGGTGCTAGATTGTTGAAAGAATGCCGTGAGCTGCTTGAGTCTAAGGGTTTCGTGATCGGTAACGCCGCTGTGCAATTAGTGGGACAGACCCCGAAGATGGGGCCCAGGCGCGAAGAAGCCGAAGCGAAAATGTCGACGATCGTAGGCGCCCCAGTGTCGTTATCGGCCACCACCACCGACCATATGGGCTTTACCGGACGCGGCGAGGGTCGGGCAGCCATCGCAACCGCGGTGGTATGGGTAGCAGACTGATCGAGAAGCCGAACGATTCTAGGTGGGTTGATATCTGCGCCGGAAAGGAAGCGGCGAATCGAGTGCGCTCGCTGGTGGGACATGTGCGCTAAGAGCAGTCGGCGATAAGAGCCAGCGATGGGGCGCTAGCCTTCATCCAGTGGCTATCAAGCATGGTTACCTAAAGATTTAAGTACTTTAATAACTAAAGGCAGTTAAATGGACGCTCAGATAAAGGCATTTCTGCGTATAGGTCACAGTTGGGGGTAAAAGTCCGCAAAATCTAACACCCCTCCCTTGAGTTTTATTCATTTATCGATACATAATACAAACAACTTTGGGTGTCACTGACCAGATAGCAGCATAGCTGGATCAGGCATAACCGAGGTAAGCGAACGTTTCCCAGCACTTGGCATACCTTTAGCTAAGTCTCTATTGAAGGCGTTTCTACCGTGAGTGATACCCTAAACCCCACTGAGTCCGCCCAAATCAAGCGCGTACTGAGTAATAACGCTGTCCTCGTCACCGTGGGCACGATCCCTCAGGTCCTCGTGGCTAAGGGTGTGGGTTTCCAAGCCAAATCAGGCGATATCATCACATTCTCAGCGCAGCACCAACGCTTCGTCCACCTCAGCCCAGAGCAAGCGCAATTCTTCGAATCATTAAATGCCATAGATACCGAGTTCATCGAACATTTTTCCCAAGCCTTGGATCTCGCCACCGATATTTTAGGGCCCCTTCATCCCAGCGTCTATGTTCTGTTAGTTGAGCACCTCGTCTTCGCCCTAGAACGAGCGCAACGAGATGAATTACTCAGCAATGGTATTACCGGGGAAATTCGAGCGGTTTTCCCCTTGGAGTACTCCGCCGCTGAGGTGATGTTGCAATATATCAATTCTCAGCTGGACGGGACACCCCTGCCCAAGAGCGAAGCTGGCTTTATTGCGCTGCACCTCAATGCCGCCCTCAGCGGAACCAGTGTGCGTAATTCCCTAGCCGCCGCTAATGAACTCGCCTCATATCTTCGATTTATTCGCGAAGGTTTGAATCTATCGGCTTATGATCTTGACCATTTCGATTCCGGGCTCGAGCCCACCATCGCTCGCCTGATTCGTCGACTTCGCGGGGGAATAGTACGCAGCAATGCAGCTCAACCCGTGATTGCCCAACAATTGCATACAGAATATTCCCTCGCACGGCAGCTTATCTGCCGTATTCTCGGTAGCCCTGATTTTCCTCCCACAGCCGGTGGAGAAGCTGCTTATCTCGCGGTTTTCCTCCACGGGCTGATGCAGGATCATCATATGTCGGCACCTCAACTATAGAAAGGACAGATCATGAAAGACGCAGTCTTTACCGGTCTGCAGAAACTCGGTAAAGCTTTGATGGGAGCTGTCGCCGTCCTGCCGGTCGCCGCTCTGCTTATGGGTATCGGTTATTGGATTGACCCGAATGGGTGGGGAGAAAACAGCCTTGCAGCCGCCATCCTCATCAAATCCGGGGCAGCCGTGCTTGATAACCTCGGCCTCATCTTCGCCGTGGCTATTTCCTACGGCCTCGCCAAGGATTCCAATGGCGCCGCCGCCCTCTCCGGCTTTATCGGGTTTATGACAGTAACAAGTTTGCTCAATGCCAGCGCCGTCGCTGGCTATAAGGGCATCGATGTTGATTCTCTTGACGGGGCAGGCAAACTCGAATGGCTCTCCTACGGGTGGGGTGCGGTAGGAAATAAAAATGTCCTCTTTGGCATTATCGTCGGCATCCTCGCCTCGTGGGTCTATAACCGTTTCCACAACACCAAACTTCCCGATTACCTGGCCTTTTTCTCCGGCCGTCGCTTAGTGCCGATCCTCACTTCGATCTTCTCTATCGTGCTCGCCGGCATTCTCTATATCGTCTGGCCTTTCGTCTATCACATCCTCTTCGACTTCGGTGAGTCCATTCAAAGTCTCGGCGCACTTGGCGCCGGCATCTACGGTTTTGCTAACCGGCTTCTGATCCCCACCGGTTTGCATCACGCTTTGAACTCGATCTTCTGGTTCGACGTCATTGGTATCAACGATATCGGCAACTTCCTTAAGGGTGGAGAAACAATCGCCGCTGCCGCTAGCGCCACCGACGCTGCCTCCTGCCCGGGCAATTGGACCGGTACCGTCTGCGAAGCGGTCGGATACGTTGGTCGTTACCAGGCTGGTTTCTTCCCAGTCATGATGTTCGGCTTGCCAGGTGCTGCTCTTGCTATCACGCTGCGCGCTCGCCCTGAGCGTCGTAAAGTCGTCGGTTCCCTGATGATGGCAGGCGCTCTTGCTTCCTTCTTTACCGGGGTGACCGAGCCTCTTGAATTCTCCTTTATGTTCGTGGCCCCGTTGCTCTTCTTAGTCCACGCATTACTCACCGGCATCTCGGTGGCTATCGCCGCCTCGATGAACTGGACCGCCGGTTTCGGCTTCTCCGCAGGCGCTGTGGATATGGCGCTCTCCTCGCAGAACCCGCTGGCCAACGAGTGGTGGATGCTACTCGTTATGGGTGTGGTCTATTTCGCGGTGTACTATTTCGTCTTCTACGCCCTCATCGGATGGCTCAATATGCGCACTCCTGGCCGCGAAGATGAAGATACCGAGGTTTCGGAAGCTACCATGGACACCGACGAAGAAGTTGCAACGGCCTCCCGCATCATCATCGATGGCCTCGGTGGTGGCTCCAATGTGGAGAATATCGACTACTGTGCAACCCGTCTACGTGTAGTTGTTAAAGATAATACCCAGGTGTCCGAACAAGTTATTAAGCGCGCCGGGGTCGCGGGAGTTATCCGCCCATCGCAGAAAAATGTTCAGGTGATCATTGGGCCGAAGGTGCAATTCGTCTACGACGAGGTAGCCCGCCAACTCAAGGGCCATCAGGTGGCTCTCGAAGGAGAAAAGGAAATCTAGTGTTTGGATTCGGCAAGAAGAAAGTTAAGCTCAGCGCTCCATTTTCTGGTGCAGTCATACCCATCGACCAAGTGCCGGATGCGGTTTTTGCAGGCGGCATGTTGGGCGAAGGCTTCGCCGTGGTCCCCGATGAGAATATCGAAACCTTTGAAGTTCTCAGCCCCGTCACCGGTACCATTGCAACCTTGTTCAAAACCCTGCATGCCTTCGCACTCAAAACTGATGAAGGCCTCGAGGTGCTGGTCCATATTGGCCTCGATACGGTGGAGCTCAAGGGCGAAGGCTTTAGCCAATTAGCCGCAAAGGGCGACAAAGTTACTGCTGGTCAACCTATTATTCGAGTGGATGCCGCAGCAGTGCGCGCCGCTGGGAAAGACCTTGTGACGCCTGTGGTAATGACCAATAAGAAGCAGGTCAAATCTGTGGTAGTAAATGCCAACAGAGCCTCGGCCCAGGACGAGATCGCAACTGTTTCCCTTGCCTAACATTAATAAAGGCCCTTCCCCTAGCGTATAAGCGCTAGGGGAATTTTTATCGAACGATCTGATACATGCGGTTATGGGGTGGATAATCTAGACTGATGGTGTGAATTTACGCATCTTTGACACAGGTACCCGAACGTTAAGAGACTTCGAGCCCCTTCAACCAGGGCACGCCACGATCTACCTGTGTGGTGCCACTCCCCAAAGCCAACCCCATATCGGCCACGTGCGCTCTGGGGTTGCCTTCGATATTCTGCGCCGCTGGCTCATAGCCCAAGGGCTCGATGTAGCTTTTGTACGCAACGTCACTGATATCGACGATAAAATTCTCACCAAAGCGGCAGAGAATAATCGGCCGTGGTGGGAATGGGTGAGCACCTACGAGCGCGAATTCACCTCCGCGTACCAGCAACTGGGTGTGCTTCCTCCATCTGTAGAGCCGCGCGCAACCGGACATATCACCCAGATGATTGATTATATGCAGCGCCTGATCGACCGCGGCTTTGCTTATGCGGTCGCAGGTTCGGTCTATTTCGATGTCACTGCATGGGTTAGCGCCGCAGGCTCGGATTATGGTTCCCTATCTGGCAATAAAGTAGCAGATATGGACATGTGCGAATCCGAGCATCCAGGCAAGAAATCGCCACTCGACTTCGCTCTGTGGAAAGCGAGCAAACCTGGTGAGCCGAGCTGGCCGACCCCGTGGGGCGACGGGCGTCCCGGGTGGCACCTAGAGTGCTCCGCGATGGCCACCTGGTATCTCGGAGAAAAATTTGATATCCACGCAGGTGGCCTCGATTTACAATTCCCGCACCACGAGAATGAGATTGCTCAATCTCACGCCGCAGGCGATGGCTTTGCCCAGTATTGGATGCATAATCATTGGGTGACCTTAGCGGGCGAGAAAATGAGTAAATCCCTAGGCAATATCCTGAGCGTTCCTGAGATCCTCAGCACAGTGCGACCCGTGGAACTGCGCTACTATTTAGGATCCGCACACTACCGCTCCGTATTGGAATACTCAGAAGCGGCACTTGTCGAGGCGGCCAGCGGCTACCGACGAATCGAGACATTCATCCACCGCTTCCCCGATGTGGAGATTGGAGAGTGGACCGAAGAATTTGAAGCCGCTATGAATGAGGATCTCGCGGTTCCGCGTGCACTTGCCGATATTCACAACCAGGTCCGGGCTGGCAATAAGGCGCTGGCAGAGAAAAACCCCGAACGCGCACGCGCAATCGCCGCCACCGTTCGCGCTATGACCTCCGTATTGGGCATCGATCCACTCAGTGAGCAGTGGCGTGGCGAAAACCAGCACTCTGCTGCCGCCCACCATGCTCTCGAGGTTCTCATCGAGGCCGAATTGCAGCGCCGCACTCAGGCGCGGCAGGATAAGAATTTTGCGCTTGCCGACGAAGTCCGCGACCGCCTCGCCCAAGCGGGTATCACCGTCACTGATACACCCGACGGACCCGAGTGGTCGCTCTAAGCGCGCTTTTTAACTACACAAAAGGACCAAAATAATGGCAGGTAATCAACCTAATCGTCCCGGTTTGCGGAAAACAAATAAGAAGGGCGCTCAAAAAGGATCGGGCGGAGTCAGACGCCGTGGCTTAGCCGGAAAAGGTCCTACCCCTAAGGCCGAAGACCGGGTCTACCATCAGGCCCATAAGCGCAAACTAGAGCGCGAGCGTCGCAATAGTGGCCGGCACCAAAAAGATGATCAGCATGAACTCGTCGTAGGACGCAATCCTGTGGTTGAATGCCTACACGCACGGGTACCAGCCACGGCCTTGTATATCAGTGAAGGGACGCGGAATGATAACCGTCTCAGTGAGGCGGTCCAGATAGCCCACGCGCGTTCGATTCCGCTGATTGAAGTGGCTCGCCACGAGTTGGACCGGATGACCGGGAATGGGATGCATCAAGGCATCGGTTTAGAAATCCCCCCATATAAATACGCTGACGTGAACGATCTCATCACTAAGGTGCGCGAATCTGGGGAAAAAGGCATGATTGTGGTGCTCGACAATATCACCGATCCGCGTAACTTGGGTGCGGTGATCCGATCCGTTGCAGCCTTTGGAGGCCACGGAGTGGTCATCCCTGAGCGCCGGTCCGCGTCCGTGACCGCAGTGGCTTGGCGTACCTCCGCCGGTACCGCTGCGAGAATGCCCGTTGCTAAAGCCACGAATATCACCCGTACGATTAAAGAATTCCAACGTAGTGGCTACCAAGTGGTCGGGCTCGATACCGGCGGCAATGCCACGCTAGATAACTATGATGGCACCGATAATGTGGTCATCGTGGTGGGGTCCGAAGGAAAAGGGATTTCGCGCCTCGTGCGGGAAAACTGTGATGAACTGATGAGTATTCCCATGGCCAGCTGGGTAGAAAGCCTCAATGCCTCCGTGGCCGCAGGTGTCGTACTCAGCGAATTCGCTCGTCAGCGTCGTCGTTAAGCGCGCTGAAAACCGAAGAAATCTATCGCTGCGTCAACGGCCTCAAAGCGATCAGTTCCAGGGCCTAGCACCGTTGATTCAACTGGTTGTGCCGTAGGAATATGGTGGCCGACGCCCTCGAGAATATAGGCCACTACACTGCCATAATCGAGATACTGATAGCCGCTTAAGCCCGTCACCCGTGTGGCTAGGCGGTTTTCTCGATTCAAGACTGCATAATAGTGGGCGGTGTCCTCTAAGCCCAGGACGCGCCCGCGATTATTGCGGGATACCAACTGAATATCGCCACCAGCGAAGGGAATGATGGGATCATCGGTGCCGTGCATCAAAAGTGTCGGCGTAGGGATATAGCCGTGTGCGCTACACAAGAATTCTTCCGCCACCGGTTGCGTGGCACCGATTATGAGAGCGCCAGATATTAGCCCTGGGTATTCGTGGAGCAACCGAAAGACCATATGGCCGCCATTGGAAAATCCGCCGCAGAATACTCGCCCGTTGGGGGCTATGGATCGGGCTAGTTCGTTGATAAAGGCAGCATCGTCAGTTTCGAGGAGTCGGGTGCGCTCAGCGAAGTATTTTCTTCCGTCATTCCAGTGCCGTCCGATTCCCTCGGGGTAAATAACGTGGAGGCCGTAATCGTTGAGCCGGTCCCACTGGTTGCCACTGAAGTGGCGGATTACCTGCGCTGATTGCGTGGATCCGTGAAGAAAGATGAAGATATCTCCACTAGGTTGCGCCGCTGGGTTGAAAAGGTACTGGCGCTCTTGGCCGGTTGAGGTGTGAAATACGGCCCGCTCTATACTCATACTGTCCTATTTTAGGCAGTAGCCTAAAGAGTATGGAGAAAAAGCGTGTCCGCAGAAGTTCCCTCGCCTCCCTTGCAGCCGAACTTGGAGTCTCGCGCACCACAGTCTCCAATGCCTATAACCGCCCCGAAGAGTTATCCCCACAATTGCGGAGGAAAATCCTAGCCACCGCAGCCAAGCGCGGCTACCCAGGCCCGGACCCCATGGCACGCGGATTGCGCACCAAAGAGGTTGGGAGCGTGGGGGTGCTACTCACCGAGCATATGACCTACGCATTTGAGGATATGGCTTCGGTTGATTTCCTCGCGGGTATGGCCACTGCTTCGACGGGAAGCCAAACCTCCTTAACTCTCATACCTGTAGGTCCCCACGCAGAGAATGATTCCGTGGATTTACTCAACCAGGCTGTGGTCGATGGTTTTGTCATCTACTCGGTGGCAGCGGATGAACCCTTTCTTCGCGCTGTGGAGCGCCGCGGATTACCTGGGGTCATCTGCGATCAACCCAAGGGTGATCTGCGCTTTCCCTTTGTGGGAATAGACGATAAAAAAGCTATTGCTCCCGCAGCCCAGGCGCTTATCCATGCTGGCCACCGATCAATCGGAATATTGTGTATCCGCCTTTCACCACAGCCAAATAATGGGCCAGTTCTTCCCGATCGGCTCCGCCAGGCCAAGCATCATGTGCAACGTGATCGCGTGCTCGGTGCCCTTGAGGTCTTCGCGGCAGCCGGAATTGATCCGCAGCACGTGCCCATCATCGAGCGCCATCTCAACGATATGGAGAATAACTACCAGGCAGCTGCTGAGTTGCTAGGAAGCCATCCCCATCTGACCGCCATTTTATGCACCACTGACACTATGGCTTTGGGAGTAATGGCCTACGCCCGAGATCACGGTATGTCCATTCCAGCACAGCTCTCTCTGACCGGTTTTGACGGCACGAGCACAGCACTGATAAAGGATCTCAGCACCGTCATCCAACCCAATAAGCTCAAGGGGGAGTGGGCTGGGCGCATTCTTTTTCAGCAACTGCAGGGAAAAGAGATCAGTCAGCGAACTCTTCTTGAGGTGGGATATAATCCTGGTCAAACAGTCGCTTCCCCAGATGAGGATAAAAACTCCTGACGCTGGAGGTATAGGTCCTCGAGGAGGTCTGCTACTGCTGCACAATCGGCCACGCGTTTCCTGGCGTGGGTGAATCCTTCACCTACCTTGACTGATAGATCGCACGGGCGCAAGACGTCAAAGCCATCTTCGTCGGTCGTATCATCGCCTAAGAAAATGACAGCATCGGGTTGGTACACCGAGGTGGCTATGCGGATCCATGAACCTTTGTTGATATCTAAGACCCCAGCTTCGACTATATTTTTGCCAGGCGCAATAGTAACCCCTGGAATATCGACGGCTTGGGCTAAGGCCGCAATATCGGCAGACTTGTGCTGATCGGCGGCCATGAGGTGGAGAACGCGATGAAAGGGCTTGTATTCAACAAAGGCGCCAGGTAGATCTGCAATAAGTTCTTCAAATCGCTCCGTGACCTTATCGAGTGCCGTGGCTCGTTCGGGGCTCATCGTGGTGGCGAGGAGCTCGGACTCGGCCCCATGGGAGCCGGCCAGAATGATATCACCGCGTGGATCTAGCCCAGATACGCTCGCCAGGCCGCGGCGATCGCGCCCGGAGAGAATGGCAACCGTGGTATCACGCAGAACACTTAAATTCTTCAAGGCTGCCATGGCGCGCTGGTTCACGGGAACATGGGTGGGGTCAGGAGAGAATTCTGCCAAAGTTCCGTCGAAATCAGAGATGACCAGAAGGGAAGGGGCTTCGGCGATCATGGGAGTGCCAATCCAATAGCTCTCGGTTCCACCGATGCTGTCAGCGGTTCACGCAGCACCATGCTATCGGGCTGCGGGCGGGTAATCTCGAGCGGGCCCGTCGTGAGAATATCCTGTAGTGCATCGTGGATATAGCGTGTCTTAGCTGTGCATACGAGCTCATCTGGGGGGGAGATGGAAAAGTCCGAGAAGCTCACAGTTGTAGCCTCATCGATGAGCGCCGGAGCGGAATCCTTTTTATAGTTAGCTGTTGCTGTAAACTGCGAACATCCGCTGAAGCCCACAATGGTGGAATTACCAAAACTGATAGTCACCTTCGTTGCATTATCATCTGGAAGGGTCGAGGGCAGATCTGCGCTACTAAACACATCGGTGACTTGCCATGTGGTGCCTACTAGGGTGGGGGTGGGTGCGCACGCGGATAGCGCAAGAATACCCACGAGTAAGAGACGTTGTTTCATCGGGAAGATTCCTTCAAAGCGTCGAGATAGGAGCGAGCCCACAGATCAACATCATGCGTTATAACCTGCTGGTACATGGTGAGCATCCGTTTCTGGGGGATTTCCGGTTGCGTTGCTAGTGCCATCATCGCATTATGAATCTCAGCCTTAATAGATTCACTATCGAAGGGATTGCACAAATATGCGTCGACGAGCTCGGTGGCTGCGCCCGCAAATTCGCTGAGCACCAACGCCCCAGACCCGTCTCCGTGGCAAGCAACATACTCTTTAGCCACCAAATTCATGCCGTCCTTGAATGGGGTGACCAGCATAATATCGGCGGCGCTATAGAGCTCGATCAGACGCTCCTTCGACAGCGATGCATGATGGTAGCTCACCACAGGCTTACCTAGCGCCCCAAAGCGCCCATTGATGCGACCAACGGCCTCTTCAACTTTGCTGCGCGTGGCCTGATAGTGGTCGATGCGCTCTCTGGAAGGAGTGGCGATCTGAACAAAGCTGGTGCGGTGATCAATCAACCCCTCCTCGAGTAAACTTTCCAAGGCCTCCAGTCGCTGCAAAATCCCCTTCGTATAGTCTAGGCGGTCAACTCCCAAAATGAGTGTCTCGGGATTACCCATCTCCCTACGTACACGAGTTCTGTCTACGTGGGCTGATACAAAGGGCTCAGGATCAATAGAGATTGGAAAGGCGGCCACTTTAACTACGCGATCATCATCGGTGTGAATTGTAGCGTTTGGCTGGCGGACCTTTACGGATCCACTGACTCGCTCTGGATGGTAGCGATCGACAATATCGAGGAAATTTTGGGCATTGGATATCAGGTGGAAACCGATGAGGTCAGCGCCCAACATGCCCGCCAGGATATCGGTGCGCCACGGCAGCTGGCGAAAAAGATCCGGGGCTGGGAACGGAATATGTAAAAACAGCCCAATAGTCAGATCAGGGCGCAGCTCCCGCAAGAGGCCAGGTACGAGCTGGAGCTGATAATCTTGGACCCATACCGTAGCCCCGGGGGCTGCAACACTGGCAGCCTCTTCGGCAAATTTCACATTCACCGCGTGATACGACTGCCACCAATCGTAGCGATATTCTGGGCTTACAATAAGGTCGTGGTACAGCGGCCATAGCGTGGCATTAGAAAAGCCCTCATAGAAATTCTCGTAATCGACGCGAGTCAACTCCACAGGATGGAGGAGAATGCCGTTATCGGTATGAAAGGGTTCTAGTTTTTCTGCGATGGCTCCGGGCCATCCCACCCAACACCCGGAGTGTTTGCTTAAGATGGGGGACAAGGCACTAACCAGTCCACCTGGGCTCGGGCTCCACGTGGAGGCCCCAAGGTTATCAATAGTCAAATCTACCGGTAGTCGGTTAGCCACCACCACGAAATCATGGGTGCCTGTGGGCGCGTGAGGGGAATTCATGCATCTTAGTCCTCTTAAAAAATCTCCCCCAAAAAGTTTGGAGGAGAAGGTGGTGTAATAATGCTACCGCGATACCTTCGTGCGGGCCTTAGGCCTGAGTAGCCTTGGTAGTCTTCTTCGTCGCTTTCTTTGTTGCCTTTTTAGCAGTGGTTTTTTTAGCCGCTGTCTTTTTAGCGGTGGTTTTCTTCGTTGTCTTCTTAGTGGTGGTCTTTTTTGAGGCCTTCTTAGTTGCTTTAGCCTTCTTAGTAACCTTCTTCGGGGCGAGAGCTGCCTCGTGGTCGGCGGCAACCTTTTGGTAGTTGAGGCCCTCAGTTTCGATCCCCAGCATGCACATTAAGGTGACGCCGTCGAAGAAATCGTGAGCATAAGAAGCCACTACTTTCCGAGCAGCTGCTGCAGTTTCCGCTTCCACCGCGTGCAGGGACTCCGCAGGGGTTCTGGTATCAGTGACCTTCGGTGGCAAAGCCTTCTCCTTTGTGAGAATATATTTTGTTCACAATCATGCAAAAGACACATTCTAGCAGAGCTTTTAAGCTTGTGAAAGCGTCAAGGGTGACACGGTCACTTCTTGTCTATATTTTTTAGCGGCGGTTTTTTACTGCGTGCCACCGGCTTACCATAGGTTTTGAAAGATCCGTAGAAATTCAATCGTGGTTTCCGGCGTATCCTTCGTGCCATCCATTCACCAAATACAACGCCACTGGCAAGTGCTGCCGCTACCGAGAGAGCTACGGAAATATTGGTGAAACTCAGCAGTACCTGTTCATTCAAGGCTGCGTACATTCCCCGATAAATAGCCAGGCCAGGAAGTAACGGAGTGATACCCGAGACCGCGGTAATGAGCGGGGGGATGAGAAAACGCCTGGCAATTAAACCTCCAGCCAAACCAATAACAGAGGCAGCGATGGCAGCTCCGATAATCTCGCTGAGGCCAAAGGGTAGAACCAGGAAATAATAAACAAAAAGCCCAAGCATAGAGTTAAAAGCCGCCGCCACAGTACTCGAGAACTCCGCTCGGCATGCAACCGCGAACGAGAAGGCAGCAAACCCTCCGGCCAGCAGCTTGACCGTGGCTGAAGTAAAACTTAAGAGGCTCAGATTTTCCAGCGGAGGGAGAGTAATCCCTAAAAATTCACTCACCTGGAGTCCGGCACCCACGCCTGCCACGATGGCACCGGTAGAGAGCATCGTTTCAAAGAAACGGGCACTCGCGGTCACAGGAGCCCCCATCATTCCGTCTTGCATGGATTGCACGAGTGAGAGCGAGGCGAGCATCACCACAATGCCCGCTGCGATAATATGCGAAGGAAAGATCGGCGAGGCGTTATTTAAGGTGATTTGATAGGTCAAGGCAGCTGGAACGGTGGTGATGAACCCCCCGAGTAGCATCTGGAAAAAGGTAGGCAGATTATGCCGGGCCAGCACAGCGGAGCTCCATTGAATGAGCACGGCGATAATAAAACTGATCACTGCTGCCGCGAATCCACCCCCTGCGCCTACTGCAACGGCCGCTCCCATGCCACCCCACCCTAAGAGGCTACGCCGGAAGGTGCGCCGCGAGGGAGTCTGAAAAAGTTCGTTGAGGATCTTCTCGGCAACCTGTGGCGGAGTAGCGCCACCGCGGATCGATCGGATGAGGCGGTCGATCTCGCTGAGTTTCGAGAAATCTACATTCATGCGGCTGACCACTCTGAAAACACTCAGTGGCACCTTTTTCTCTACCCCAATAGTGGAGAAGATAGTGATCGTATTAAGAGTGATGTCTACGTGGGTGTAGTGCAGCCCGTAGGAGGTGGTCACTGCTTGAATATAGGCGACGGTATCGCGATTCGATGTCCCCGCAGAGAGAAAAATATCACCGATGCGCGCTGCCAGATCCATGACCCCGGCCACCTCTACGGGGTTGGTGAGATCAATAGGGGCGAGCGGCGAAGGCGGCGGCGCTGCCTTCGCGGTATCGATCGTGGAATATCTGCCGCCTTGCATTGCGACAGTTTTCAACCACACGAGTGGATTAAACACACTTGAGCCTTAGAATTCGTTGAGTACAGTACATCAGTTCTACCCCAAGATAGCCCGCTGCAACGGTATCGGTAAACCCGCGCATTGAAATTCTTGGGGAAGATTAGGTAGTATTTCACAGCAGTGCTGGAGTGGCGCAATTGGTAGCGCACCGGTCTTGTAAACCGGTGGTTGCGAGTTCAAGTCTCGTCTCCAGCTCACTTAAGGCCCCACCCGTGATTGCGGATGGGGCCTTTACCGTTAATTTTCGCGGACAGGTAGCATCCCAGGAGGTTCGCTTTAAGTGGTGGAGCTGGAGTTTTACACGTGAGGCGTAGGCTTAAAAGGCCAGAACTAAAGTACTGAAAGTTAAGGCATGGGGGCTGAGCGGACACGTGCGGAGCGAAGTCCTTCGGAGGTGACGAGCCGGCCTTTCCTTGGGATTTATATACCTCCCCGCCCACTAATTTTTCTGACAGCACACCTAATAGCCTTCACGAGCGTGCTTTTAAGTGGCGCTGTACGCGCCCCTTTCTCAGGGCAATAAAAAGTAGAGGGACAACAGATTTCGCTCTGTCCCTGGCGCTAAGCGGTGCTCGAAGAGTGGGGGAACTGAGGGGGTATAAATGCTGGTTTAATCTTCGGTGAAATACGATGTTTCGCGTGCCCGCATGCGCTTAAAGCGCATATAGCGACGCAAACCTCGAGGGCGCTTGATGCGCCTGGCTATCCATTCACCTAAGTAAACCCCTGCGCTTAGAGCTGCAGCAATAGCAAGAGCGATCGTGAGATTAGAAAAACCGGTGAGAATTTGCTCGTGGGTCAAGGCATACAGACCCCGATAAATTGCCAAACCAGGTAGCAGAGGGGTCGCGGCTGAGGCCGAGACGATCAGTGGTGGGACCCCGTAGCCGCGCGCTAATAAACCGCCAATGAGCCCAATAAAAGTTGCAGCTATAGCCGAGCTCGTAATACCGCCTAAACCTAAGGGCATCACGGTGAGATAAAAGATACTGGTGGAAAAAAGACTAACGATGCTGGCCACCCAAACCGAGGACCAATCTGCGAAACAGCCACGTGCGAATCCCGCCGCGGCAAAAGCGCCCGCTACAATCCTCAAGGTCATCGAGGCAAAATTGGGATTTGGTTGGGTTTGCATGGGTGGCAAGGGAATACCGAGGTAATTGGACAGTGCAATACCCATCGCTACGCCTGCCACGATGCCGCCGGTGGCGATCATTGTGTCAAAAAATCGAGCACTTCCAGTGACTGGGGAGTTGGATATACCATTTTGAATGGCCTGAAAGAGGGTGAGACCAGCAGCCAAGGCAATAATTCCGGTAGCAATCACCATAGATGGGCGCAATATCAATCCCAGCTCAGCACCTGCGTGGTAGGCCAGGGCCGCCAGTATAGACACAATCAAGCCACCAATGGCATTGAAAAGAAAAAGCGGCATTCCCTTCTTTGATAACTCAGTGGCCACCCACACCACCGCAAAGGCCGCAATCATAGACGTTAAAGCTACCCAAATATCGCCGCCAATGAGCACGGTTACAGCCCCGCCGAGAACAGCCCACGAGGCCATGATGCCCCAAATACCTACCGTGGGTGGAGCAGTTATAATCTCGGTCAAGATTCGATCGGCAGTGTCCACATCGACTCGGCGAGCGTGGATATCTCGAATGAGGGCATCGACCCGCCGAAGACGGTGGTAATCATTGGGAGGGCTGCTGATGACGCGAATGATATTGATGGGTTCGTTATAGTCGCCGCTTATACGGGCGAAGATACGAATGCGACTATTGGTAAAATCAACGTGGGCGTCCCATAATCCGAAGGTCTCTAGGATAGCCTTGACTTGATAGGTGGCGTCGGTATGCGTAGTCCCGGCCGCAATGAGAATATCACCAATGCGCGCGGCTACATCGAGTACCGCGCTGACCTGCACTTGGTCGCTAAAATCAACAGGTGCCAGCGGCGCCAGTGGGGTCGCTCTGGCAACGTCGATAGTTGCTACCCGGTAAGGGGTTTGGAAGAGTGAGCGTACTGCAGCCAAAAGTGCCATTATTCCAGCATAGATTGCCGTGGCTCTTTGACAAAGAGCAGCACTAAAGCGCCCATGAGCAGCACAATTCCAATACCAAAGATTCCGGCGCGATCAGAGCCAAAGTGCACAACGGCAGCCGAGAATGCCATGGGGGCAAGCCAGCTGACTGCTCGGCCGGTGGTGGCGTAGAGGCCGAACATTTCCCCTTCATGACCTTGAGGAGCCATGCGAGAGAGGAAGGTTCGAGAGGATGATTGGATGGGGCCAACGAAGAGGCACAGGATGAGCCCAAAGATCCAGAAATTCTTCGGCCCCGAGACGAAATACAGGACGACGGAATCGGCAACCATGAGGAAGAGCGATCCTAAAATGACAGGTTTGGGTCCAAAGCGATCGTCGAGAAAGCCGCAGCCGATGGCGCCGAGTCCAGCAACCACATTGGCAGCAATGCCGAAGAGGAGGACATCGCCAGGGGAGAGTTCGTACACGGACACAGCGAGGATCGCGCCAAAAGTAAAGACGGCTGCAACGCCGTCACGGAAAAGGGCAGAGGAAATGAGGAAGTACACCGCAGAACGGTCAGTGCGCCATAAAGTTTTTAAAGTATTGAACAGTTGTGCATAACTCGTGCGGATTCCCCCTGTGGCGATTTGTGGATTCGGGGGGATCTCGGGGACTCTCAGCATGACAGGAACTGCGAAGATGAGGAACCAGAGGGCGGAAAGGGCTGCGACAAGTCGGATATTAAAACCGGCCTCGGTGGATATTCCCAGCAGCCCGCCGTCGCCGGCAATAAAACCAAAATAGCAGCTAGCAAGGAGGATAATGCCGCCGAAGTAGCCGGCTGCCCAGCCGAAGCCAGAAACCCGTCCGACATTATCTGGCGTGGAGATCTGGTTCAACATGGCGAAATAACTGACTTCACCGAGTTCAAAGGTGACCGAGGCGATGGCAAGGATGCCTATACCTAGCCAGAAATAAATCGGGGCATCATTGCGGATGAAGAACAGCGAAAACATCAAAGCTACAGTGATAATGCTCCAGAAGCGGACGCTGCGGCGTCTCGTGCCCCGGGCATCGGAACGCTGGCCTATAACGGGGGCTATCAAGGCAATGAGGACGCCTCCGGCAGCGATTGCCCAGCCGAACCATGAAGTGGCGGAAAAGCGGGAGTCGATATTTTTGCCCACGGACTCGGTGAGATAAACCGAGAATACGAAGGTGATGAGAACGGCGTTAAAGGCTGCGGATCCTAAGTCCCACAGCGCCCACGTGGTGATAGTTTTCTTATCGGTTCGGGTCGCGGCGGCAAAATCAGGGGCTGCCTGAAGTGGTTTGGCAGCGACCGGCGTTGTCGGGGTCATAGAAACAACTTTAAACCCTCGACCTCATTTTAGATAGCAGATTTTTCCCTCAGCAATCGATAACTGCCCTATCCAAGGCGGTCGCCCCGGACAATCCTAGGGGGTATTTTGCCTGCTACTCGTGGGCGTAGAGGGTTTCCTTAGGATTGCCGCGCAATAGTATATAAGTAATTATTCCCGTTCCCATCGCAACGATCAAAGCTACACTCAAGACACCTTGATAGGCCTGATCGAGCGCAATTAAGGAAGCTAGGGGTGAAGTGTCGCCGGAGATGATATGGGCATACGCTTCACGGCCGCCCTCTCCGAATGCCAGAGAGAAGAAAAGCGGAAACAGCGACCCGAGTACGGCAACCGCTAATAAGGTTCCAAATTCATAGGACACCTCTTCCACCGCACTCGCCATTCCCAACCGGCGTTTGGGCGCTGAACCAATAATAGCGGTGGACGTCACGCTCATCACTAAGCCACCGCCCAATCCAACGAATACCAGACCCAGGACTAAGATAGCGAAGTCGCGATCACCGAGGAGCTTCGTGAGGCTCAAGACCATCGTGAGCAAACCTAGACTCATGACGCCAAAACCTCCGGCGATGAGAGGTCGAAAACCGATGCGGTGTAAAAAGGCTCCACCGATAACTGACGTGGGGACGGCCGCGGCCGCCGCGGCTGCCGTTAAAAGCCCTGCCTCGAGAGGGCTGAACCCCAAGACCAATTGTGCGCGCTGCGTGGTGGTGAGTTCTGTGCCAGAGATGATGAACATTGCTATGCCAGCTCCCAGTACTCCAGCGGAAAGCACCGGATTAGCAAAAATGCCCCAGGCAATAACGGGCTCGCTTAAAGAGCCCTGGCGCTGGTGGAAAAGGTAGCCGCTGCCAATGAGCACTATCGATGCGGGGAGTAAAACAGTTAGATCGGCGTTGTGGGCGAGATCCTTAATAATCACGACCGCACTCGCCATGGTTAGCCCCGCCCACAGTGAGGAGGGCGCATCCCAGTGCCGAGAGGGATCAGCGATATTTTTAGGTGCCAGCGCAAAAGTAGCGAGGAAGGCAATGACGACGACCGGAATATTGACTAAGAAGGCTGAGCCCCACCAAAAGTGCTCCAGGAGAAAGCCGCCCATAATCGGCCCCGACGCAGCCCCCAAGGTGGCCACAGAGCCCCACACACCGATGGCAGTATTGCGTTCTTTGATATCACTAAAGGTTAAGCGCAGTAGAGCCAATGTTGCGGGCATCATAGTTGCTGCCCCAGCGCCAAGAAAGGCCCGAGCGGCAATAAGATAAGCCGGCGTTGGGGCGAAGGCTGCTGCGAGAGAGGAGAGTCCGAAAAAGATTAGACCTATTTCAAACATTCGGCGGTGACCAATTTTGTCTCCCAATGTGCCCGTACCCAACAGAAGGCTCGCGAGCACCAGTGGGTAGGCATTGATAATCCACAAAGCCTGCACCTCACTCGGACCTAATTCGTGACGCAGTGTGGGAAGCGCAGTATAGAGAATTGAATTATCTGCTCCCACCATAAAAAGCCCGAGAGAAATGACGGCGAGAAAACCCCACCGCTTGGCTGGCGTAGTAGAAATAGAATCGGAATGTATCGACTGCGGCATGGCTCCTGATTGTACATCCGTTCCTCTAGCTCAACTAGCTCGCTAAGCTGAAGACACATATATTGATAGAAGGCGGCTTTCCTGATAACCGGAGCAGCTAGGAAAGGGTGGAACGATGAAGGAAGAAGAGACGAGAATTCTCGTTGTCGATGATGAACCTAATATCGTTGAACTGTTAAGTGTTAGCTTGCGTTTCCAAGGTTTTAATGTGGCCACTGCTCAGTCCGGCAAGGAGGCCCTCGTGGTGGCTCGAGATTTCCACCCCGATGCGTTCATACTAGATGTGATGATGCCGCATATGGATGGTTTCGAACTACTCCCGCGGCTGCGCGACGAAGGTTTTGATGGGCCCGTTCTATTTCTCACGGCTAAGGATGCAGTTGAGCACCGTATTCACGGTTTAACCATCGGCGCCGACGACTATGTCACCAAGCCTTTTAGCTTAGAAGAGGTGATCACGAGACTCCGCGTTATCTTAAGGCGCGGGACGCCCGCCATGGAGGCCGAGGATAGTTCCAGTGTTTTAAAATACGCTGATCTGGAGCTGAATGATCTCACACACGAGGTCAAGCGCGCCGGGAACGTTATTGATCTCTCGCCCACAGAGTTCAATCTTCTCCGGTACCTGCTTCTTAACGCGGAAGTGGTGCTGTCGAAGGCTAAAATCCTGGACAATGTGTGGCACTACGATTTTGGCGGCGACGGCAATGTGGTGGAGAGTTATATCTCCTATTTGCGCCGCAAAGTCGATACCGGCGATGTGCCGCTTATTCATACAGTGCGCGGCGTCGGATATGTTCTGCGTCGGCCGCGGCAGTAACGGGGTGTAGCTGTGCATGATGCGGTGATGGAAAAATCCTCTCGAACCTCACGGATTACGCGGGCTGCACGCGATCCACGGGTGGGCATCCCCTTGCGTTTTATACTCGTCTTTGTCACTATCTTTATGACCGGCTTCGGGCTGTTGGCTTCGGGTATTGCAATCCAGCGATCCATGGAGGCGGAGGCTTTAACGCGAGTGGATAACGAATTGAGCCAGGGTTTAGAGACCTGGGCTCAGCGTGATGCGCTTTATAACCACCCACAGCGCAATTTATTCTCCCTCCCTTCCGATTATTTTGTGGCTCGGTATTACCGAGATGGAACCTTGGCCTTTGTGAGCCAGCAGGCGGATGAGATTCCCGATACCCGCGATATACGATTCGACGGAGTTCCCCGGACTGTGCGTTCGTGGAATCGCGAAGATAAGGGGGAATGGCGCGTTATTGCCACTCAGCGCGCGGACTTCATTGTTATCGTGGCTAAGGAAATTAGTAGTGATAAAGAATTTCTCAGCCGACTCGCCGCAGGGCAAATATCCATTGGGTTTATTGTGCTGGCCATGGTGGGGATCTTCGCACACGTCATCATTCAACGCACCCTGCAACCGCTGCGTTTGGTCGAGGATACGGCCAAGGCAATCACCACCGGGGACCTCGATCGCCGAGCTCCGGTCTTACCAGAGAATACCGAGGTGGGAGCCCTCAGCCGTTCCATTAACGTGATGATGGAGCAGCTACAGACGCTGATTGTGGAACTAAAGGCCAAGGAAGTGCAGATGCGCCGCTTCGTCGGCGATGCTTCCCATGAGTTACGCACTCCGTTGACCAGCGTGCGCGGTTATGCGGAGTTATATCGCTCGGGCGCTACTCAGGATGCCTGTATGGTCTTAGACAAAATCGAGGAGGAATCTTCACGGATGTCGCTGCTGGTGGAAGATCTCCTTAGCTTGACTCGCGCGGAGGAAAAGCACTTTGAAGAACAGCCGGTGGATCTTTTAGAGATAGCACTATCGGTACTCGATTCCTTGCGGGGAGCCTATCCGCAGCGCGATATCAAGGTGGAAAATTCCGCACAAACCCTCCCCGTCGTCTTAGGTGATAAGGCCCGGTTACGCCGAGTGATTATGAACCTTATGGTCAATGCGTTGAAACATGCTGGCGACGAGGCCACGGTGCGCGTTGTGATTGGAGAGAATGAGTCTGCCTTCTTCATCGATGTGGCCGATGATGGCGTGGGCATCGAAAAGGAAGATGCCGATCATATTTTCGAGCGATTTTACCGTGCAGATACCTCACGTACCCGCTCAACCGGAGGCTCCGGTCTCGGTCTGGCTATAGTGAAGTCCATAGTAGAGGCACATAAAGGTGCAGTCTCTGTGAAGACCGCACCTGGTGAGGGCACAATATTTAGGGTGATTTTGCCCCGATATCACCCCTTCAAAGAGGTCTAGTTCTGGGCGGAGAGCGCTAGGCTTATCTTCAGCGCCGCCTCATCCATGAGTTTAGGGTCTGTCTCATTCATCTTCAGGGCAGTGCGGAAATCATAATCGCCCATATCCGTGGCAGGAAATACGTGAATATGGGTATGGGGTACATCGAAGCCAGCGATGACAAATCCGGCCCGTGGAGCATCAAAAGTACTCACGATAGCCTGACCCACCCGTTGGGCTACAGCGGTTAATTTGGCCCACACCTCAGGCTCAAGATCTGTCCACTTATCTACTTCTTGGACCGGAACCACCAGGGTGTGGCCATAAGAGAGAGGCTCGATGGTGAGGAAAGCCACCACGTCCTCATCGCGGTAAACAAAGCGGCCGGGCAACTCACCATTAATAATCTTGCTAAATACGCTCGTCATATCATCAACACTAGTAGATGAGCTATTTTTTGGGGCTAAACTAATGCCCATGCGCATTCTAGTTATCGGGTCGGGCGCCCGCGAGCACGCCCTTGTTCTAGCTTTATCCCACGATCCAGCTGTCACGACGATCCATGTGGCTCCCGGGAATGTGGGAATGGCTCCAGTAGCTGAGATCCACCCCGAATTCTCGCAGGTTGATTCTCCGTCACAGATGCTTCAAGCGGCACAGGAAGTTGCTGCGGATTTGGTTGTGATTGGGCCCGAGATACCCCTTGTCGCTGGTGTTGCGGATGCGCTTCGTGCTCAAGGATTTGCGGTCTTTGGCCCTAATCAGCAAGCCGCTCACATTGAGGGATCAAAAGCCTTTGCCAAGGATGTAATGGCCAAAGCCGGTGTGCGAACCGCACGCGCGGAGCAGCTCTCCCCAGGCTCGACGGATGCCGACATAGATGCGGCGTTGAATAGATTCGGCCCACATTTCGTTGTTAAAGATGATGGACTAGCTGGCGGCAAGGGTGTGGTTGTCACCGATGATCGCACGGCGGCCCTTGATCATGTGCACACCGTTTTAGGTGCTGGAAACCCAGTACTATTGGAATCCTTCCTGGATGGGCCGGAGGTTACCCTCTTTTGTCTCGTTGATGGCGAGACTGTTATTCCCCTCCTACCTGCCCAAGATCATAAGCGTGTGGGGGAGGGGGATACAGGCCCCAATACCGGCGGCATGGGCGCGTATTGTCCCCTACCGTGGCTACCCGATGACGGGGTGCAGCGCATTGTCGATGAGGTGTGCATACCGGTAGCTAAGGAAATGGTGGCCCGTGGTTGCAGCTATTCAGGTCTGCTCTACGCTGGGATCGCCTGGGGTGCGGAGGGTCCAGCCGTAGTGGAATTTAACTGTCGTTTCGGCGATCCCGAGACCCAGGCGGTGCTGGCTTTATTAAAGACCCCTCTCGGAACGCTGCTGCATGCAGTAGCCACGGAGAAATTGGCCCAGCACCCCGCCTTGGAGTGGGATGACGGCGCGGCTCTGACGGTCGTGCTCGCGGCCCCAGGTTATCCGACTGCCCCACAGCTTGGTGGAGTGGTGAGCGGTGTCGATCATCCGCATATCTTGCACGCTGGTACCGCTCTAAATGCAGCGGGAGAGACGGTAGCTGCGGGGGGACGGGTGATTAATGTTGTGGCAACCGGAGACACTCTAGCTGAAGCGCAGCGGGAGGCCTATGAAATCTTGAGAACTGTCTCCCTTGATGGTTCGCACTACCGTCGCGATATAGCTACGGCCGCGATAGAGGGAAAAATTAAGATTCCGTAGATCTCGACATTACTTAGCGCCGCTGGGGGGGAAGGCGTGATTCTCTTCGCATAAGCGAATCATGCTGGACATAATCGTGAGGTCACCTGGTCAGTTGATGGTTGAAATGATAAGCCCAGTGCCTTCGGAGCAGTGAGCTAAAATTTGGCTTAAGTTAAGGCAAATCGCAGGTTTCTATAACCTGGCACATATGTGTATCAAAGCTCAACTTGCTTCTTCTCCGCGAGATCTGCTGGCATACGTCACCGTCTGCCAGCGGCTTGAACGCCCCAGAATCGGTGATCTGTGGCTTCGGGGGCACCCTTTTCCAGAAAAAATTAAATGGCCCAACCCTTATTTGTGATAACTGTTAATATCATCACATGTTTAAGTTTGCAGAGACCAGATCGCTCATCACACGAGCGCTCATGGTCCTCGCAGTAATCCTCGGGCTAACCTCTGCCCAGATGGCGATTCCTGCGTGGGCCCAAGATGATAGAGCCACAACATCGGTGGCTCCCGATGACATAGTTACGACCCCCAGCGCAGTCCCTGACGATCAACCCGCTCCGGCGGAAGCATCCGACGCGACTGCGCCGATAATAGAAAATAACGATGCTCCGATATCAGTGGCCGCTCCAGATGATAAGAGTCTGGTGCGCTTTGATATCAGGACCAAGGAAGGGCTCGTTAATAGTACCGACGATAGACTCGACTACTGGTCTGGTGAGCGCATTGATCCCATAGTTACGCTCGCGGTCTCAGGTGCAGATGTTGAGTTAAATAATGCGAAAGTAACGATCACCGTACCAAAGACCCGCAGTTCTGACGGTTCGGTAGTGTACAATGAGAAACCAGACTTTGCTCGTCTCGAGTCAGCAGACTCCTCGGAAATCGGCGAAAATGACGATGCTTTCTATGTTGAATATACGTTCAAAAAGCTGAAGAGTGGACAGATTTTCCAGTTCCCACTCGCTTTTGCCTTTAAGAATAGACTCACCCCCAGTGGCGTAGAGGTCACTCCGCAGGCGACGTTTAGTTCCGATGAATTACCAAGCCGTACGGAAAACATCACGTTCACCGCACAGTCGATTTCTCAGTACAAAAGTCGCATTTTGCTCGATGGAGGTTTCACCGAAAAAAAACCTATCAATGATCCACAGGTTGGAATTTATAAATTCAAAAGCGAAACCAAAACCGATCGTGCGCCAAAGGATAAAACCTTTAGATATAAGGTGAGAATTAATCAAGTTCGCCCCTCTGGTGCGCCAAGTGGTAAAGGCCTTTATGACGGCAAGACTGTAACCTACCAAGTTACTGTTCCCGAGGGTGCGAAAGTTGATAAAACCGAGAACTACTGGGTTTGGGATCCAGTAGCTCGTACGCTCACCTATTCCCTTCCTTACGCGAGAAACAAAAGTATTTCAGCCTACTGGTCTGACGGCATTCCACTAACTCTCCGCTACGATGCCGACATTGTAAACCCTGACGGCTCGAAGAAGATCTTCCCCATTTTCCTAAAGAGTTGGGTCGACAAGGGAACTAAAGAGGAAGTCTATGCAGAGGAAACCTCGGTCGGAACGGCCTTCAAAGAAGAAGTCGTACCCTTCCAGAGGGGGAGCGTGGTAAAGGTCGACAAAGTGCGTATGTACGCACTCTCAGACGAGTACCAGGTCGGTTTACCGCAGTACACCGATTGGGTCACGGACGGTGAGGCACTTTCTTATAAGTATGGCAGCCGCCCGCCGCGATACTACCGACCAATCAGCCTGGACGATTCTCAGAAGGGCAAGACACGAGACCCGAAGCTCCTAGCATCTCTTGGCGGTATGAAGTGGCGTATTAACGTCAATCAATCGAATAACGGTTCAGGCTACGACGATAGAACCGGTGGTATTCACGATTTCCTTTATGAGGTGACGGACAGGGACCTTGATCCGGGTCTTTATTACCAAAAGTTCCAGTTCAACAGCAAATTCTTAAGCAATAGCTCGACCTTTAGCAAGAGCGAAATCTATCAGCGAATTCGAGATTCAAAAGTCAAACTATATGGAGTTCGCGATGACGATTCTCGCATCGAGCTGGCAGCGGATCTCATGCCAGGGGATTTTGTTGCCATCAATGACACCGACCGAGAGTATAAAGAGCTTAAGCTTGTATTCGATCCGCCCTTGGAGCTAGATAATATCGGGCTTCCATTCAACGTTTGGGCTTACCCAACAGATGCGGAGCTGGCGTGGTGGAAGCAGGAGCTTGCTCAAACTCCAGCTGAACAAATCGCAGAACTATCAAAGTCGTATTCCAATCGCGCAACAGCTGACGTGCGGCACGAACGCGTCGATGGTGTGAAATTTGATGAAACTAAGTTTGATGGAACTGGTAATAATCCTATCCTTGTGAAGGGTCATCGACCACGTCTGAAGACTTCGATTAGCACCACTCTTGATAGAGAATTCTTCTCCAAAGACGGGTGGGAACTTAGAGAGGCCTACGGGGCCTTTAATCCCACAGATACCCGTACCGCCCTATCCGAGTGTGCTGGTCTTGATAAATTGACCCCTGCTAACTGCGACCGCGTCGCGGCTCTAAACGTGAGAGTCCAAGCGGTTGGAAACTGGGGTGTAACTAAAAATACGGTAAGGAATCTTCGTCAGATTGTGCTTCTACCTCCTGGGGTGGATTACGTGAATACCCTAGGAATCCACGCTGCGGGATCGGGCAAGGTAGATAAATCTCCTGCAGAACCACAGGTTATCCCCAATTACAAGAATACAGGCTTAACGGCTCTGGTCTACGCATTCGGTGACATCGATTACGAAGCGCCCGCACTAGGAAGCTCGAACGCTAATATCGATATCTATCTCACGGTGGATACGACCAAAAATGCCAATTTTGGACCCAACACGGTACAGACTTATTCTGTATGGGACAATGCCGATGAAATTAAAGCCGCAACCCCTAGGGACGGAGGAACGCCCTACGTCGATACCCTCGATCTCGACAAGGACGGCAATACGGATGAAAGCTTTGCTACAGCACAACGTGTTATCGCTCTCGCTGCACCTCTGGAGATTAGTAGTAAAGTTGAAGTCGCTAGTCCTTCAGAGAATTTGGTGTTAGAAACTGCTCACGAAATCGGCAGTACATTTACCTACCAGATGAGTCTGACTAATAACACCCTAATCCCTGCCCAAACGGTGTCCATCCTGGCGCTTCTGCCCGGTGAAGAAGACTACACGATTGTTGCTAACGAAAAGGGGGAGTACCTCGACCGGACCTGGGAGTCTAGGGATGAGAACGGCAACAAAACTACCGGAGATCACTCCGCTTTCCGTACTCCTCTAACTGGGCCTGTAACCACGGTAGAGAAGATCGCCCCCGACGGTACTAAGAATCCAGCCATCGATATGTTCGATATCTACTACACAATGACAGAACAGCCTCAAAACCCACGGCAGCCCATCGGTGGGTATCCAGGTGGCCAGGACGTTGCTGTCTGGAAGATGGCCGAAGATATTGGACCCGATGAATGGGCAAAGGTTACCGCCGTCAAGGCCGTCCTGAAGGCTGGCCAAGTGATCGCGAGTAACGAGAGGGTGTACTTCAACCTTCCAGTGACGATCCCCTTCAGTGAAGCAACTAAGGCTCTCAACTACGGCGATCGCGCTGTCATGTCGGTGGCACTCTCGGGCGCTGGGAATAACTATGTTGAAGCAAACCAAGTCTATGTGGAAGCACTGAAATATATAGTGTCCGGCAAGGTATTCAACGATGTGAACGCTAACGGAGTCCAAGATGACGGCGAACCGGGCGTTGCCAACCTTCGTTGGGTTTTGAAAGAAGCGAACGGAGAAGACGCACTTGATCCTAACGGTCAGCGCATCGAGGGCTCGACGAACGAACAGGGTGAGTACTCGCACGACATCTTTAACCGAGGTGACGGTCGGTATATCGTCTTCGAGAAGGGCGACCCTGCACAGTATTGGACTCAAGATGCTCAAGATGTTTGCCTTACTGCAAAAGAAAAGACCTGCAGTGACGTCAATCTCGAGGGAGCGACGGCAGAATTTAGTCTGAATCCTCAATCACGTACGGCGGTTCGCAATGCTGGTTTGGCCGCGAGACGTGACGTGAAGATAATCAAAACTGACGCGACCTCAAGAGCTCTACTTGAAGGCGTGGAGTTTAATCTAGTTCACAAGAGCTACCCTCAAGTGAATGGCCGCACCGACGCTAATGGTAAGCTCATCTTCAAGGATGTCCTCGTTGGCACCTACGCGTTGGAAGAAGTTGAAGCTCCACGTGGATATAAGAAACTCGACAATACTGAAGTGATCGTTGGACTCGATAATACGATTGATCCGATCATTAAAGAGGTCAGCAATGACCGGCTTCCTGGTACCGTGACCGTGCGCAAGGTCGACAACGCATCGCCTGCGAATCCGCTGAAGGGAGCTGTATTTAAGCTCGCCAAGAAGCTTGAGGATGGATCCTATGCTGACCCCGCACAGACTGCGGTGACCAATGCCGAGGGAGTCGCCACATTCGACAACGTGGAGTGGGGAGAATATCAGCTCCTCGAAACTCGCGCTCCTCTTGGCTACAGGATTCCAGATCCGAATATTGTTCACGAGGCAGTAGAAATCAACTCGGAAAGACTCGAATACGAAGTCGGCGATATTGTAAACAACCCAATCACCCGTACTATCACCGCCACTAAGGTGTCTGATTCAGGGGTACCGCTAGAGGGAGTCGTCTTCGAACTGTACAAAAATCTGGACGGCGCTGAAAGCAACACATCGCGTGAGAATTATGAAAAGCAACCGTCCTATACCGCCACCTCGCAAGCTGACGGAAAAATTACCTTCCCGGACGTACTATTCGGAACTTACCTTCTGGTTGAAAAGGAGCCATTGGAAGGGTACGAACCTCTGAAAGAACCGTTGGTGGTCAATGTGACTGAGGTTGGAGATCCAATAGATTACGGCGAACTCACCAACAACCAGATTCGCGGATCTGCTTCCTTCACCAAGGTAGAGGCCGAAACTGAGAAGGTAATTTCTGGTGCGACCTTCGGTATTTACAAGAAGGACCAAGACGGTATTCGCGAAGATCAACCTGTGGATACTCAACGGAGCAACGAACGAGGTGAAGTTTCCTTCAATAATTTGCTCTACGGTGACTACCTAGTCAAGGAAATCACACCCGCCATTGGCTACCTTCTTCCAGAAGAGGAAAGGAATGCTTGGCCAGTGAGCATCACCGAACAGGGCGAAATAGTGAAACTGGGCGTCAACGGGAAAATTGTCAATGACCTCATTCGCGGAGGCTTCAGAGCCAAAAAGGTCGATGCAGTTGATCAGAACCGCGTTTTGAGCGGAGCTGAGTTCGAGCTACGCAAGATCGAGGATGGTGTGGTTATCGATGATGTTATCGATAAGTCCACAAGTGATAACGATGGCAATATCGAATTCGCTGAGCTTCCTTATGGTGACTATGAGTTGCGTGAGACCAAGGCCCCTGAAGGCTGGTTAACGTCTCAAGAGAAGTACACCTTCTCTATAGTTGAGCATGGCCAGGTTGTGGATCTGGGCAATATTGCGAACGAACAAATCACTCGGTCAATTAAGTTCATGAAGGTTGACTCGACGAATGGCGCACCACTAGCTGGTGCCGAATTCGGAATCCATGATGCAAAGGGCGAGCTCATCCGAACCGCCGTCTCCAATGACGCTGGAGAAGTAATCTTCGAGGCCATTCCATACGGTGAGTACACGATCAAGGAAATCGCCCCACCTGCTGGATGGCGCGCATCTGCAGAGGCCATCACGGTGACGATTTCTGAAAAGGGTGACCCTATCGAGCTAGATCCGGTACAGAACGATCCAACAATGGTGACAGCGAGGAAGATCGCCGCTGATACCAAGAAGCCACTTGAGGGGGCGGAATTCGAATTACGCCAAGGGGCCTCGGTGATCGCTGAAGCGACCTCCGATTCACAAGGGTTGATTTCGTTTACCGCCGTCAAGCCAGGTGACTACGAGCTCGTTGAGGTAAAGGCGCCGAGTGGCTTCGTCCTAGCAAACAATTCCGTTCCGATAACGATCGGCACTGAAGCTAAGAATGTTGATCTCGGCGATATCGCCAATGACAGAGTGCCAAGCGAGCCGGGAACAACACCGCTGATTCCGTTCTTGCCGTTTATTCCAGGGATACCTGGCAAACCCAATCCCCCAGCGGAGCCGGGAACGCCAGGTAAGGGTATCGACAAGGATACTAAGAAGGGCATTGAGAAAACCCACCCAGGTGATAAAAATGGTGAAAGCAAGGGAGGGATGTCCGCCTTGGCTCAGACTGGCGCCTCTGTGTTCTGGCTCCTCGGTATTGCACTCGTGCTCCTTCTCTTAGGGGCAAGTGCCCTACTGGTAGCACGCCGTCGTCGAAACTAGGAGAGAATCAGTAGCTAAAATTTTGTTCTCCTGTTCCGATAGATAGAAGGCCTCCGCTTCATTAAGCGGAGGCCTTCTGGGTTTCTGTATTGTGCCATTACCACATACTAATTGTGCTTATTTGGTGACTTTTAGGTTTCGTCGTACATCCCTATCGACGATCTAATATCATGATGGGGTGGCTGAAAAAACAAATATTGTAAACGTCCTATCCAACCGATATGCTTCCGCAGAGCTGGTTGATCTGTGGAGCCCTGAGGCAAAAATCATCATGGAGCGACAGCTGTGGATCACCGTGATGCAAGCCCAACGCGACCTGGGCGTAGATATCCCAGCAGTGGCAATTGCCGCCTACGAGGGTGTCCTTGACAACGTTGATCTTGAGTCGATCGCAGCCCGTGAGCGGAAAACACGCCATGATGTCAAAGCGCGGATCGAGGAATTTAATGCTCTAGCGGGATATGAGCATATTCATAAAGGGATGACTTCCCGAGATCTCACCGAGAATGTCGAACAGCTACAGGTCTATCGCTCCTTCGAAATTGTGCTGTCTAAGGCGGTGGCTGTTGCCCACCGTTTGGCCCAGCGGGCAGAACAATATGCTGGTCTTGTTATGGCTGGACGCTCCCACAACGTCGCTGCTCAAGCCACCACTCTCGGAAAACGGTTTGCAACCGCAGCGGAGGAAATGCTGATTGCCATTGAGCGAGCCGAGAATTTCCTAGATACCTATCCTTTACGGGGCATAAAAGGCCCCATGGGAACGGCGCAAGATATGCTCGACCTGGTGGGAGGCGACGAGGCCAAACTTACCTCTCTTGAGATCACCATCGCCGATTATTTGGGCTTCTCGCGCACGTGCGACTCGGTCGGTCAGGTCTACCCTCGCTCCCTCGACTTCGACGCCGTCTCTACGCTGGTGCATCTAGGGGCTGGACCTTCGTCCTTTGCCCATACCATTAGGTTAATGGCTGGCAACGAGACCGTAACCGAGGGTTTCAAGGAGGGACAAGTAGGCTCCTCTGCGATGCCCCACAAGATGAACGCCCGCTCATGTGAGAGAGTATGCGGACTTCAGGTGATCCTTCGCGGATATCTCACCATGGTCGCGGACTTATCGGGCCAGCAGTGGAACGAGGGAGATGTGTTCTGCTCTGTAGTGCGAAGGGTTGCACTCCCTGACGCATTCTTCGCTCTCGACGGGATGTTCGAAACCTTCTTAACAATCCTCGAAGAGTTCGGAGCCTTTCCAGCGATGCTCGATCGAGAACTTGAACGCTACCTTCCTTTCCTAGCCACCACTCGGATCCTCATGGCAGCGGTGAAAACTGGCTTTGGTAGAGAGGAAGCACACGAGCTCATCAAGGAGCACGCCGTGGCTGTAGCTCTCAATATGAGAGAACACGGAGGCGAACAGGACCTCGTGCAACGCTTAGCGAAGGATCCGCGTTTCCCTCTCGATGTCAAAGCCTTAGAGGAGGCTCTAGCTGACCGTCATGCCTTCATAGGAGCGTCGCAATCGCAAACAGCTCGGGTGATAGCGCGGGTGAATGAGCTCGTTGCGCGATACCCGGATTCGCGGCAATACCAACCAGCAGAAATCCTATAGGCCGCACACTAGCTGCAGGGAGGTGCCCCTAGAAATAAAATAGGGTGTACCTCCTATGCTTTTTATATCTATTGACCATCTAGTTTCACCGGTGCGGTTACAGAATTATGTAGCTGGCTGAATCAAGCATTTGGGATCTTTACGATGCCAGGCCTCGCGCTACTATTGCGGTGTTGCACTAGGCCTATGGTGAGATTTTAAGAATGACACATCCCCGGTTTTAATGGATACGAGGCCATTGGCGGGATCGCTTAGGATACCAAGGGATAGCTTGAGTATAAGATAATCTGAATCTTTCCAGGTTAACTAGCAGCGGCGCTCGAAAGGGTCTAAACTCAATCTACATGCGCCCTGAACTTTCTCAGTATAAGCACCTTTCCGCAGGTAAAGTACGTGAAATCTACGAGATCGATGAGGCGACCTTATTGCTTGTCGCCTCTGATCGTATCTCCGCTTATGACCACGTCTTGGACTCGGAGATCCCTGATAAGGGCCGGGTGCTCACAGCGATGAGCATGTACTTCTTCGACAATATTGACTTCCCCAATCACGTGGTGGGAGCTATCGATGATGAGAGAATCCCTGAAGATGTTCTGGGTCGGGCTATGATATGTCGCAAACTTGAGATGCTTCCCTTTGAATGTATTGTGCGCGGGTATCTCACCGGCTCGGGCTTAAGCGAATATAAGAATGCCGGTTCAATATGTGACGTTGAATTGCCTGCAGGGCTTGTCGAGGCCTCCCACCTGCCGGAACCCATCTTCACCCCAGCGACGAAGGCGGAAAAGGGCGACCACGACGAAAATGTGTCCTTCGATCGCGTGGTAGCTCGTTTGGGCATTGAGCGCGCCACAGAACTGCGCGACGCCTCAATATCGATCTATCAACGTGCCGCGGAATTAGCCTTGGAAAAGGGACTTATTCTCGCCGATACTAAATTTGAATTCGGTCTCGATGCCGATGGCAACGTAGTGCTGGCCGACGAAGTACTCACCCCTGATTCTTCTCGCTATTGGCCAGCCAGCACCTACCAAGAGGGTCAAGCGCAGCCTAGTTTTGATAAGCAATTTGTGCGCAATTGGCTCACCGGGCCTAAATCGGGGTGGTCCACCGACTCCAACCAGGCTCCGCCATCCTTGCCCGGCTCGGTTATAGAGGCAACGCGGGAACGCTACGTCGAGGCCTTTGAGCGGATTACGGGCCGGAAGTTTAGCGAGTGGTTGGGCGAGAGCGCCTGATAAATTCATCTCCAGCTCTCAGGGCAGTACTATGTGGGCTATGAATGCCCCTGTTGCTAAGAAAAAACCCATAGTCCGCACTGTTCATGGAATCGATTTTGTTGATAACTATGAATGGCTGCGGGCAAAAGAAGATCCTGAGACCATTAGCTATCTCGAGGCTGAAAACGCTTATACTGCACAGCACACCGAGCATCTGACTCCCTTGAGCGAAGCTATCTTTTCCGAGCTCAAGGCGCGAGTGAAAGAAACCGATATGTCGGTGCCCCAGCGCATGGGTGAACATTGGTATTATTCGCGCACCGAAGAAGGAAAAAGTTACGGCATTTCCTGCCGAGTCCGCGTAACCCCCGGTGCCGACACCTGGACGCCACCCGTGATTCCAGATACCGGAGAGGTGCCAGGCGAGGAAGTCTTGCTGGACCTGAATGAGCTCGCAGACGGACAGGAGTTTTTTGCTCTCGGTGCCACCAGCATCACCAAGAGTGGCCGCTACCTTGCATACTCCACCGACACCCAGGGAGACGAGCGCTTTACGCTGCGCATTAAAGATTTAAAAACTGGGACGCTGCTCGAGGATACTCTGAGTGACATTCACTATGGCGCTACCTGGATTGGCGAGGAGTATATCTTCTATACCCGCGTGGATGAGGCGTGGCGTGCAGATTCCATCTGGCGCCACAAGATCGGAAGCCCTGTAGACGAAGACGTTCGCGTATTTTACGAGGATGACGAACGTTTTAGTGTCGGTATTGGCTCAGTGCGCAGCGAAAAATATCTCATTATCGGAGTGAGCTCGCGTACTAGCTCTGAGACCTGGTACCTCGATACCCACGAACCCGAGGGGGGATTTGTATGCATTCGACCCCGCGAAGCCGATATCGAATACGAAGTTGACCACGCCGTCGTAGCTGGTGACGATATGTGGGTGGTCACGCACAATGCTTTCGGCCCCAATTTCTCCCTAGCGTATAGTCCAGTCGGCCAACCCCTAGACTTCGGCACAGCCAGGGAATTGATCGCTCATAATGATAGCGCTCGCATCGATGGGGTGGATTGCTACCGCGATTTCCTCTTTGTGGGCTACCGCTCAGGTGGTATAGGACGCGCCGGGGTTATGGAGATCAGTGACACTAGTTTTGGTGAACTTCGAGAGCTCACCTTTGATGAAGAACTCTACTCCGTCGGCATCGGAGGTAATCCTCAATGGGAGGCTCCCGTCGTGCGGGTGAGCTATACCTCCTTTACCACCCCTTCTAGGCTTTTCGACTACCACGTAGCAAGTAGAAACTTCACTCTCTTGAAAGAACAGGAGATCGAGGGCGGCTATGATCGCAGCAACTATATTTCCAAGCGGATGTGGGTCGAAGCTGCAGATGGAGTTGCCATTCCCGTTTCCATTGTCCACCGTGCCGATATGGATATCAGCCGCCCAAACCCCACCTTGCTTTACGGATACGGCTCGTATGAGGCGAGCATGGAGCCCGGCTTTAGCGTGCTCCGCCTATCACTGCTCGATCGAGGCATGATTTTCGCGGTCGCCCATATCCGTGGCGGTGGTGAAATGGGTCGCGAGTGGTATAACACCGGCAAAATCCTGCACAAGATGAATACTTTTACGGACTTCATTGCGGTAGCCGATGCCCTCATTGAACAGGGTATTACTCAGCCAGAGATGCTGGTAGCTAATGGTGGTTCCGCTGGCGGCCTTCTCATGGGCGCTGTGGCAAATATGGCTCCCGATCGCTTTTGCGCCATAGAGGCCGATGTGCCATTTGTTGATCCCCTGACCTCCATGTTGAAGCCGGAGCTACCTTTAACGGTGGGAGAGTGGGAAGAGTGGGGTAATCCCTTGGAGAGCCAAGAAGTCTATGAATATATGGCTTCCTATGCGCCATATGAGAATATCGCGCCCCAAAAATACCCCAATATTCTAGCTACCACCTCACTTAACGACACCCGAGTGTTTTACGTGGAGCCTGCGAAATGGATCGCCCGGCTGCGCGAGACCGCGACCGGTGGCACCTTCTTGTTGAAAACTGAGATGGTGGCCGGCCACGGAGGCGTCTCCGGCCGCTATGAATCATGGCGGCAATCCGCCTTCGAATACGCTTGGCTTATTAATCAGGCCACCGGCCTCGAAAAATAGTTGAACGTACCCGTACTCATTAAGAGTGCGGGTACTTTTTTGCTCAATCGTCGGTACTGACCGTTCCTTCAGAAGGTTCTGATCAAGGGCGCGAAAAAGGGCTTTGGCACCATATGGGGAGTTAATGACGAGGCTGATATTCTCCATACTGATGCTGGCAACGAGGTGGCCCACCACGAGGTGAGCGTAATTGTGGGTAGAGGCCCAGTTTGTAGGTCTTATCTGGATATAGAAAGTGCGTTATCCCACGCTGCCTATAATGCCCAGATCTTCCAGAATCCGCATATTTTTCAAGCTGGTCATAAAAATGACAGAAACTGGGTTTGATTGTGGTTGGGTTGTGGTTGGCTAAAAGTTTGTTAATAGCTCATTCGCGGTGGGGTGAACAGGTATCCGTTTTACCCTCGCTGCGGTAGCCAACTCATCTCCCAAGATCGCCACTGGAAGAGTTTTCTTCGTTCGCTTGTGACATGGTGAATAGGGGGCGTGAGGATCTTTGGGAAAAAATGGCTCATACTTCCAGCGCACAGGGTAAAGTTTCACCCGTGGTGTGCGCTCTGGCACACCTTGGAAAATAGTACTGAACGCCGATAGCCAAGGAGCGTGCAAGGTGGCCCGTGTAGTAGTAAATGTTATGCCCAAAGCGGAGATTCTCGATCCCCAGGGCCAAGCCGTTGTTCGAGCGCTAGGACGCCTGAACATAAAGGGAATCACAGATGTGCGACAAGGCAAGCGCTTCGAAATTGAGGTAGACGAGAATATTAGTACTGAAGAGCTTGAGCATATGGCCGAAACCTTGCTGGCCAATACTGTGATCGAAGAATTCGATATCGTTTTCGAAGCAGCCACGGGAGCAGCCCAGTAATGAGCGCGAAGATCGGAGTTATTACTTTTCCTGGCACACTCGACGATGTCGATGCAGCACGCGCGGTGAGATATGCCGGCGCAGAAGCCATAAGCCTCTGGCACGCAGACCACGATCTCAAGGGAGTCGATGCGGTGGTTGTGCCTGGAGGCTTTTCTTATGGAGACTACCTGCGTAGTGGAGCGATCTCGGCATTGGCGCCTGTGATGCAATCAGTCATCGAACAGGCTGCTAAGGGCATGCCTGTGCTGGGAATTTGCAATGGATTCCAAATCCTCACCGAGGCTCACCTCCTCCCTGGCGCACTGACGAGAAACCAAGGATTGCATTTCCATTGCGTTGATACCTACCTCGAGGTCGTGCGTGCAGATACTGCGTGGACGAATACACTCTCCGAAGGCTCCCGCATCCTCGTCCCTGCTAAGCACGGCGAAGGTCGCTTCCAAGCGTCACAGGACACCGTAGACATGCTCGAAGGAGAGGGCCGAGTTGTCTTCCGCTATACCGATAACTTCAACGGCTCCATCAATGCCATTGCCGGTATCACGAGTGCCAATGGGCGCGTGGTGGGGTTGATGCCTCACCCAGAGCACGCCATCGAAACGTTAACAGGCCCCTCGGTCGACGGATTGGAATTATTCCTCTCCGCTGTTGGATCCATTGGTGCTTAAGAATATTGAGGAGAATTTCATGACTACTTTTAATGACACCGTGGACCATGCCCTTTCCACCCCAGATCTCGAGCAGCCCTACGCCTCGCTGGGTCTCAAAGATGATGAGTACGCCCGAATCAAAGAGATTCTGGGGCGGCGCCCCACCGATGCCGAATTAGCAATGTATTCGGTGATGTGGTCGGAGCACTGCTCGTATAAATCATCAAAGGTGCACCTGCGCTACTTCGGGGAAACCACCACGAAACAAATGAGCGAGAAGATTCTCGCCGGCATCGGGGAGAACGCCGGTGTGGTTGATATCGGTGATGGTAACGCCGTGACTTTCCGCGTCGAATCTCATAATCACCCCTCCTATGTGGAGCCGCATCAGGGTGCAGCGACGGGGGTTGGAGGTATCGTCCGCGATATTATGGCCATGGGAGCGCGCCCCATTGCAGTGATGGATCAGCTTCGCTTCGGCCCCGCCGATGCCCCTGATACCTCGCGGGTGCTACCAGGTGTAGTGGACGGTATTTCCCATTATGGCAACTGTTTGGGTTTACCCAATATTGGTGGAGAAACCGTCTTCGATGAATCCTATGCTGGCAATCCTTTAGTCAATGCCCTGTGCGTGGGTACTCTCAAGGTAGATGAATTAAAACTTGCCTTCGCCTCGGGCTTAGGCAATAAAGTGATGCTCTTTGGCTCGCGCACCGGGCTCGACGGCATTGGAGGTGTCTCAGTTTTAGCCTCCGATACCTTTGAGGAGGGGGCTGAGCGGAAATTGCCGGCCGTTCAGGTGGGGGACCCCTTCGCAGAGAAGGTGCTGATCGAATGCTGCCTCGACCTATACCGGGCAGGTGTGGTTGTGGGCATCCAGGATCTTGGCGGTGCGGGGTTGTCCTGCGCGACCTCAGAGCTAGCGGCCGCCGGAGATGGTGGAATGGAGATCAACCTCGATGCAGTGCCGCTACGGGCGGCCAATATGCTTGCCGCCGAGATTCTGTGCTCGGAGTCTCAGGAGCGTATGTGTGCCGTGGTGCGTCCCGAGGATGTGGAGCGCTTCCGCGAGATCTGTGCTCACTGGGATGTCACCTGTGCCGAGATCGGTGAGGTGACAGATGGCGAACACCTCATCATCCGTCATCGCGGCGAGGTGGTGGTGGACGCACCAGCTCATACGATCGCCCACGAAGGCCCGGTCTATGAGCGGCCCTTCTCCCGCCCCGCCGACCAGGACGATATCCAGCGCTTCACCGGGGTGAAAAAGCCGAGCGAGGCTGCCGAGATTCGCCAGGTTTTGCTGGATATGATCGCCTCGCCGGCTTTGTGTTCGAGAGCTTTTATCACTGAACAGTATGATCGCTATGTGCGCGGCAATACCGTGCAGGCCCAGCACTCCAATGCTGGAGTGCTGCGCATTGACGAAGCAACAAAGCGCGGTGTGGCTATCTCTACTGACGCCTCTGGGCGTTATACCAAGCTTGACCCGAATACAGGTGCTCGCCTTGCTCTCGCTGAAGCGTATCGCAACGTCGCAGTTACTGGTGCTCGACCGGTAGCAGTCACAAACTGCCTAAATTTCGGTTCGCCCGAGGATCCCGAAGTTATGTGGCAATTCCGAGAGGCAGTGCATGGCCTAGCCGATGGTGCTCAGGAGCTGGGAGTTCCCGTTTCCGGCGGCAACGTCTCCTTCTATAACCAAACCGGCTCGGAAGCCATCCTGCCTACCCCCGTCGTGGGTGTTTTAGGAGTGATTGACAATGTCGAGCACTCTATCCCCAACCGTTTAGGCCCTACTGATCAGGTGGAAGAGATCTATCTGTTGGGGGAAACTTTCGATGAATTCGGTGGCTCGATATGGCAGCAGCTTTCAGGTGCGGGCCTTAATGGACTTCCCCCTCATATTGATCTGCGAAATGAGGAAAAATTGGTAGAGTTCTTCGCCGATACTTCCCTTGTTACTGCCGCGCATGATCTTTCGGAAGGCGGATTGGGCACCAGCCTCGCCGAACTAGCCATTCACTCCCCAAAGTGTCTTAATATTGATTTAAGTGCTGTGGAGTTGGATCTATTCACGGCGCTATTCTCGGAATCGGCGTCGCGCGTAGTGGTCGCTACCTCGCGGGGTGAGGACGTGGAACAGCGGGCGAGTGAATTAGGCATTCCTTGCGTGAAGATTGGTCATACTTGCGGGTGCGGTTCTCTTAATATTCGCCAGCATGATGTGGAATTCTCCATCCCTGTTGCTGAGCTTAAAGAGGCGTGGTCTGACACACTGCCACGGCTTTTCGGCCACGCAGTTGGGGCTAACTCGGTTGTAGCCTAATTAAAGATAAGGCACCGGTTTTTTCTGCCGGTGCCTTGTTTTTATGCCGTGGTGGCGGCTTTAATCGAAGGAGGTAGTTTAAAAGAAGAAAGCAGGACTCATGTCGGCCGATAATCTGGTGCCCATCACTACATGGCGATTAGACCGCGGGGATCGTCCCGCCGCGCGTGGCCTCTATCATTTTTATGCCGCGTATGCCTTCAGTATTGCTGTTACCGTTCTCACCACTTATACATGGATCAACCACCCATGGCCGATTGGCCTAGCCGTCACAATTTATTCGGTTGGGGTCGTCGCTTTATTCGGAATTTCGGCCGCATACCATCGAGGTCCGTGGCGCAGCGCTCGGGCGGTGAGTTACTGGCAGACCGCCGATCATGCAACGATCGCCTTATTTATCGCCGCGACCTATACCCCCGTTGTCGTCATTACGCTGCCCGGGCACTGGATGCTTTATGGAATTTGGGCAGCGGCGCTCATCAGTGTGCTGCTGACTTTTATTCCGCACTACAAGGTATTCGACGTGGTAGTGTATCTCGGACTAGGCTGGGCGGCTGTCCCAATCATTCCGGCGATTTTAGATTTTGCCGGCCCCACGGTCATATGGCTCCTCGCCGCAGGGGGAGTGGTATATACCTTAGGTGCGCTCTTCTATGCGCTTAAGTGGCCCGGTAGGAAGGCAAAACTTTTCGGCTATCACGAGCATTTTCATCTTGCAACCGTAATCGCCGCTACCTTGCACCTGATTGCCGTGTGGATCTTGGTGGCCTAGAGATGGCAAGAAAACTCCCACCTCCTCGTGAGGCCGTCATGGCTATTTACTCGTGGATTATCGAAGCCACTGACCAACAGCCGCCACGAGCCGCGCTAGCAGCAGCCTGCCGTGCCACACTGTATACGCTTGAGACCATCGCCCCCGGGGCATCGGTGGAAGTGAGGGTGCCGCCCTTTGCTGCTATCCAGTGCATCCCAGGCCCTGCCCATACCCGTGGCACACCACCAAATATTGTAGAAATGGACCCCAAGACGTGGTTAAGATTGGCGTGCGGTTTAGAAGAATTCGCAGATAATCCGAGGATTTCCGCCTCAGGCACACGGGCACAAGAAATCAGTGGGTACCTACCCATTGTGAAAGTTTCTGCTAGGTGACCGTGCAAGGCGTCTGCATCGGCTACCATTGTCTAAGTGGCAGATAAAAAGACGCCTATGAGCGCTTATGATGATTTATCAGAATCCGCACCTCGCGAAGAGTGTGGGGTATTCGGAGTCTGGGCCCCAGGCGAAGAAGTATCAAAACTCACGTATTTCGGGCTTTTTGCCCTACAACATCGCGGCCAAGAAGCCGCGGGCATTGCGGTCGGCGATGGCCAACAAGTAGTAGTATTCAAAGATCTCGGACTCGTCTCGCAGATTTTCGATGAACAAACCTTAGAGTCCCTCCACGGTGATGTGGCCATCGGGCATACCCGTTATTCCACCGCAGGCGGGGTGACGTGGGCAAATTCTCAGCCCATGTTTCGGGTTGCCCCCGATGGCACCGATATCGCACTGGCGCACAACGGCAATATCGTCAACTACCTAGACCTGCTCGATCAAGCCCACGCGATGAGGTTGGTTGATAAGGCGACGCAACCCTCCGACTCCGATGTCATCACGGGTTTATTAGCGCATAGTATTTCCCAGCGCACCAGCCTTCTGGAATCTGCACGCACCCTTTTGCCTAGGCTCAAGGGTGCTTTTTGTTTAACCTTCACCGATGGCACAACGCTCTATGCCGCCCGCGATCCGCAGGGGGTTAGGCCGCTGTGTTTAGGGCGGTTGGATGCCGGTTGGGTCGTGGCCTCTGAAACGTGTGCGCTCGATATCGTGGGTGCGTCGTTTGTTCGCGATATCGAGCCCGGAGAACTGCTAGCCATTGACGCCAGTGGAATTCACTCCGAGCGCTTTGCCCAGGGGGAGAGAAAGTCCTGTGTCTTTGAGTACGTGTACCTAGCTCGCCCTGACTCAGTGATCAATGGCCGCTCCGTGAATGCCGCACGCCTTGAGATCGGGCGAAGACTGGCTAAAGAATGGCCCGCTGATGGGGATCTAGTGATTCCTGTTCCAGAATCGGGGGTACCAGCTGCCGTGGGTTATGCCCAAGCCTCTGGCATCCCCTTTGGTCAGGGCCTCGTTAAAAACGCCTATGTGGGCCGAACGTTCATTCAGCCCTCCCAAACTCTGCGCCAGCTAGGAATTCGACTCAAATTGAACCCTCTCCGTGAGGTTCTCGAAGGCAAGCGACTAATCGTGGTGGATGATTCAATCGTGCGCGGGAATACCCAGCGTGCCCTCATTCGCATGCTCCGCGAGGCAGGCGCGAGCGAGGTGCATGTGCGTATCGCGTCACCGCCGGTGAAATGGCCCTGTTTCTATGGCATTGACTTCGCGAGCCCCGGGGAATTAATCGCCAATGTGGTATCCGGTGTTGACGAAATGGTCACTAGCGTCTGTCAGGCTATAGGGGCAGATTCTCTGGGTTTTGTTTCCCAGGAGGGGATGGTGGCGGCGACGCATCAGCCGTCGCAGGATCTATGTATAGCCTGCTTCGATGGGAACTATTCTTTGGGTTTGCCCAAGGGAAATATTAATGCTGAATTAGTATCTGCCATTAAACGGGGTTCGTGTGGTGGCACCGAAGATAGAGGAGAATAATGAGCGACGATAATATGTCCTACGCAGCAGCGGGAGTCAGCATCGAGGCAGGAGATCAAGCCGTTGAGCTTTTCGCCCCGCTGGCCAAGCGGGCCACGCGCCCCGAAGTGCGCGGCGGCCTTGGCGGTTTTGCGGGGCTTTTTGCTTTAGGAAAATATGAGGAGCCTATCTTAGCGGCCGGCTCAGATGGAGTAGGAACCAAGGTAGCTATTGCTCAAGCTCTCGATATCCACAATACGATCGGTATTGATCTTGTGGCTATGTGCGTCGATGACCTCGTCGTCTGTGGAGCAGAGCCGCTCTTTTTACAAGACTATATTGCCGTTGGCCAAGTAGTGCCGGAGCATGTGGCCCAAATTGTTGAGGGGATCGCGGAGGGCTGCGTGCAGGCTGGTTGTGCTCTTCTAGGTGGTGAAACCGCCGAGCATCCCGGGTTGATGGAACCTGGGGAATATGATGTCTCGGCGACCGCAGTTGGGGTCGTTGAAGCCCGCGATCTGTTGGGGCCAGATCGCGTGCGCGCCGGCGATCAGGTGATAGCAATGGCAGCCTCGGGGCTGCATTCCAATGGCTACTCGCTCGCGCGTCACGTCTTGCTCGATAAAGCCGGGCTACCGCTTGACGGTTTCGTTGAGGAACTCGATCGCACCTTAGGCGAGGAGCTATTAGAGCCCACCCGTATTTATGCCAAAGACTGCCTCGCGCTTATTGACGAATGTGAGATCCGCACCTTCTGCCATGTCACTGGAGGGGGCCTAGCAGCTAACCTCGAGAGGGTCATCCCGCACGGCCTCGTCGCTGAATTAAGTCGCGCCACCTGGACTCCTGGCCCCATCTTCCGCCTCATCCAACGAGTGGGTAAGGTGTCGGTCGCTGAGATGGAGAAAACCTTCAATATGGGCGTAGGAATGGTGGCCGTGGTGGCGCCAGAAGATCTTGACCGCGCTCTCGCAATTCTCGCAGCCCGTCACATTGATGCATGGGTGCTCGGACAGATCCGCCCTGCCGATGATGATCGCCACGTTATCTTAAGTGGCGAGCGCTAAAAAACCCTCAGCGCTCCCTTTATGCTAGAAAGGGAGCGCTGAGGGTTTTTTAGTCTATCTCTCGGTCCACTCGGGATCATCAGGATAATCGGAGTAGTCCCCGTTATTTCTGCGCTCTTCCCGCTTTCGCGCCAGCTCCCGCTGGAGAGAATCCAGATCCATTTCTGGAGTGCTGTATTTTAACTGACGTGCAACCTTGGTCTGCTTTGCCTTCGCGCGACCGCGACCCATGGCATGACCCCCTTGGTATAAGCGGAGCAAGAATCCCCGGGGTGGGGAGAGCTCCATTGGCTTTAAAAAAACGTGTGTCCTATTCACATAGAATAGCCTTTTTATCGCGCTTTGTCCCGCTAAGCCCCCGACCTGCTTAAAAAGGGTTGCGTAAGCGCTCGATTGCGCGCCTGCCCGCCTGGTCGTTATTTTCTGGCGGAATGCTATCTGGATCAACTGACAATGCGCACTCGCCAGCCCTGAGGGGACCATCTAAAGCCGAACGCTTGATCGCAGCTAAAGCAATGGGACCATAGTCGCAATCGTGCACAACAGTACCGATTCGGCCCACCGTGCGCCTGCTGCCTGCAATATCCATACCTGGGGCGGGTAGCTCGGGTGCCGAACCATCGAGGTGAACCATGACAATGACTCGAGGGCTTCGGCCTAGATTCTCCACCCGAGCGACAGTTTCCTGCCCTCGATAGCAGCCTTTGTTGAGGTGAACGGCATATTCAATGAGGTGAGGAGACTCATGGGGAATGGATGTTGCATCGAGGTCCTGGGCGACGTCGGGCATGACGTGGCGCACCCGCCACGCCTCATAGGCCATGAGTCCAACAGGCTGGTAGCCCCGGCCACGCAGCTCCTCGTCGACCACGTCGCGGTAAAGGGCGGAGTCGATAAGCACATCGGTGCGCCCGAATGGTCCTTGGCGGTGCGGATGCGCGCCAGCATAACCGCCGAAGACGGAAAGTACTTTCTTGTCACTCATGGTGACCTCTACCTGAGACCAAAAGATCATGGAGTGTAAATAGTCGTAGAGCTGTTCGGCGAGCGCGGAATCGAGGTAGAAAACACCCCCGTGATAGAGCACATCCATCTGGTTGATAATGCGGCCCTGGGCGGAAAGATCGAGCGCACTAAGGTAGGTATCGGGGGTGGGGTTGAGAAATTCTTGGGATAATAAATTATTGAGAAATTCATTCGCATCAGGCCCCGCAACTTCTACGACCCCGCGCTGCCAGCGATCGACGAAGGCTTGAGATTCCAAATAGCGCTGCTCAGACAGCGGATCTCCGTAATGCCAGGCAACGTGCGCCCAGCTTGGATGGGCATCGGGCAACTCTTGGGCGCCAGGGAGGGAAAGTAGAGGGGAAGAAAGACTCATATAAACCCATGGTAGCGATTAAAGTGACATTCATGGCAACAATTCCCGCTCCATTGATGCTCGCGATCGAACCCTTCGGAGGTTCGATCCGCAACCATAATATCAATCTCCCCTTTATTTACGCCGATGATGCCGCCGTCACCCGCGGCGATGGCATCTTTGAAACAGTGCTGCTGCGTAAAGGAAAACCGCGCAATTTCGATCGGCATTTTAGTCGCTTCACCCGCTCGGCAGAACTCCTTGACTTGCCCCATCCGATTGAAAAAGATTGGCGTCGAGCAACCGAAGAGGCCGCCGAATTATGGGGCACGGAGGTCGAAGGCACTATTACTTGGACCCTCAGCCGGGGGCGCGCGAGCACGGGGATCCCGAGTGCATGGCTGACCGTCAACCCAGTTTCTGAGCAGGTCATTATGCAGCGCGAGCAGGGTGTGGCAGTGCTGACCACTCCGCGAGGTTTTGTGATCACCAATCCTGAGAATGCCCCGTGGCTAGCCGGTGGAGCAAAAACACTCAGTTATGCCGCAACTATGGCGGCGCTACGGTGGGCTAGGGCTTATGGCTACGACGATGTGCTGTATACAGATGGGGATATCGTGCTGGAGGGTGCCACGAGCAATCTAATAACAGTGCGCGGAAATAAGATTCGCACCCCAAGCTCTAACCCCAATGTTCTGCCTGGCACTACCCAACAGGCGCTTTTTGAATACGCGACAGAAAAAGGGTGGCGCTGCGGGGAGCGCGAGATCACCCTCGACGATCTCTATAAGGCTGATAGCGTGTGGCTCATCAGTTCAGTCCGCCGCGGAGCGCGCATTCGCTCGCTCAACGGTGATGAGCTTGCAGCCCCCGACAACGAGGCCGAGGTGCGCAAACTCATCGAGAAAGCCACGCGGCGTTAGCCGATGACGCGGGCTAGTTCCGCGGACATACGAGGGGTGAGCTCACCATTGACATGGCGCTCATCTACCCAACCCAGATTGTTATTGGGCATAAGTCCATAGAGGCGTTTTCCAGGCCCCATTTTTCCCGGCCCCGTGGCGGTTACCATCGTGGAAGCGGATTCGATCTGCCAGGCTCGCTCATTGAGGGGCTCACCATAGAATATCTCCACGGCGCCGAGACTATGAGTGAGAATTACTTCAATTTCGTCTTGAAGATTAATGCGCCAAAATCCAGATTCACGAGCGAAAATCCCCAAAGATTCGCCCATGTCATCGGTTTTCCACATCTTAGATTCAACCCCGAGATAATTCTCGCCATCATGGGAGAAGACGAGCTGCTGGCCGAATTCAAAATGAGTTCCAGTCTCGTCGATGCCCTTCCCAGTGCCACGCCATACCCCGACCAGTGGCAGCAGTGCGAGCAATCCATCGTTAAGGCTGGGGCCTTCGCGGAGGTTGGCGGTATCGTCTGGGATAGGAAGATCCCCAAGTCCTGGAATATTGCGGTGGGCGCAATCTTTCCACTGCTCGGCGGCGCGATCGACCGCCTCGGATCCAGACAGAGACATAGATGCAGATTGATCTGGGTTATTCATAAGGCATTAGCCTACCAAATCGGGTGCTGAAGACTATTGTGGTGGTCATGAAGGCGCTGATCATTGTCAACCCTAATTCCACGACTCAAAACTCGGAAATATTTCGCCATATTATTCCTAAGTTACTCGCGGTTCCAGGACTCCAGCTTAAGGCGCGTTTCACTCACCACCCAGGACATGCCCGAGATATTTGCTCCGGCCTCACGCGGGAGGATGCCGACGTCGTCATTGGCGTCGGCGGCGACGGGACTGTCAACGAATTAGTCAACGGCCTCTTAGGCCCAGTTGGTAGTCAACGCCCTCCAGAGCAGCTACCAGCTGTCGCAATGATCCCCACTGGTTCTGCCAACGTCTTCGTCCGCGCCCTGGGATTCCCACCAGAATCGATCCAGGCTGCTGAGGTCTTAGCCGAATTACTCGCCCATGATCGCGCGGTAGCCTGTGAAAAACTCAATCTAGGGACCTGGAACGATCAATGGTTTGTAGTCAACGCTGGTTTCGGATTAGACGCTGATGTGATCGAGAAAATGGAGCGAGTGCGCAGGAGCGGATTCGCCGCCACCCCGCTGCGCTATCTACGCGCCGCCTTCCACGTGTGGAATACCACTCGCCGCTATCCTCCGAGTATCAAACTAAAAGCCAGCACCTTGGACGGGGCTATATACAGTGAACGGTTGCCCTTTGTGATGGCGTCCAATACACACCCATGGACTTATCTAGGCCCCCTCCCCGTGGTAACCAATCCGCGTACCTCTTTCGCGCTAGGAATTGGTCTTTTCGGAGCTCGTAGCCTCGATGGAGTAGTCGGTGTCTTTGCTGTGATGAGGATGCTCGGGATCGCGCTCCCAGGGGCAATAAAGCGCTGGATTAACAGCCGTATTTTTGTCACTGACAACGTTGATTCCGTAGATATTCACTGCGATGCCCCGCAAAGTTTTCAAGTTGATGGCGAATTTGCGGGCGAATACGATCACGTACACCTCGGCGTCGTCCCCAGCGCCCTCGATATCTACTCTCCACCGAAGAAAATTCCCGCTAGCCCCGAGTCGGCGGTGCGGTTAGTACTGCGCTTTTTCGATATTCGGGTATAAAGGCCCAACCTCAACGGGTACACTTCGCTGTGTGCATTCAAAAACGAGGGAGCCCCCAGAGTAGGCGACAGCATCCGCTTGCTGCGGTAAAGGTAACTCCCGGGTATCAAAAGACCATCTAAAGGGTGCGAGAAGCTCCGTATCCACCCCAGGAGGGGCGTCGATAAGGTGATGCGGAATCAGTTGAAAAACTCCATTATCCAAACGAATGTGCGCCAGCACCGCGTAGCGCTGGCCGATCTGCTCAGGCGTGCCACGTAACACCACTTCGGCACTGTCTCCGCCTCTCGGCGAAATATCGTAAGGATGCATGAGCTCCACATCGGGAATACCCAGCGCAGCTCCAATACTCACCGCATCCACGTTGATCCGAGTACGCACTTGCTTGGCCATACTTCCCGCAAGCTCACCCTGATTTAGGCGCTCAACGGTGGTGTTAACCCCAAGAAAATTCTGACTAATGCGCAGCAACCCCCACGGCGGATAATTAATATCATTAAAAGCGATATACATATCGGGGATATCTTCCCTGACATAGTTGCCCACGAAGGGAAAGCCGCCAACATAAACCTCCGTGCCGGCGGGAAGGTGTTCCGCTAGCCGCCGCTCAGTCCGTGCCGCCAACGCTGTGTCACCGGCCCATGCTAAAAGCACAGCTGCTACCACGCTGATGAGGAAAAGATAACGAGCACGCACCTCATCATCATGACAGAATGACACAGAGCGCGCCACACCAATTAAGGTAGGGTCTATGACCCACAACGAAAACCTCGTACACCGTGTCCATACAGAAGCCGATCACTCGGCGCTGAAAGACCTCATTGAAGAAGTCTATGCCCACGATCATATTGCCCCCATCTCGGAGGGGTATATGCGCATTCTTGAGGGTAAAGCGCCCGGTGACTTGGAAGAAATTCGGGTGGACGATCAGCGCGCCGGGCTAGTGATCACCGATGAGGAGGGGGTCGCCGAGTTTTTCGTCGCACCTGTCTTTCGCAACCGAGGTGTGGGGCAACAGATCGCTAGAGATATACACGAAATGTGGGCTCATGGAGATCTAGCCCCCGCCCAGAAGATCGCAGCGCGACTTAATTTGAACAAAACCAGAGAGCTGCTGGTGATGGAAATCGATGGCGAAAATTTGGCTGGCGCGGTTTCCTTTAAGCTTGAGCACGGACTTCGCTTTGAGCATATGCAGCCCAATGATCCCCACGGTGACTTAGAATTCCTACGCGTTAATAATGAGGCCTTTGACTGGCACCCCGAACAGGGTGGATGGGATCAGACCCGCCTCGATTCCGCGCGATCGGCGGCGTGGTTTCGGTACGAAGACGTATTGCTGCTCAAAAAGGGGAGCGAGCTCATCGGCTTCCACTGGCTCAAGCGCCACGGCAACCTCGATGAGGGTGCTCCGGGAGAAATTTATGTGGTAGGCCTCGCCACCGCTGGGCGCGGGCGTGGCCTCGGTGGGCCACTAGTCGCAGCGGGTCTGCAGCACCTCGTGTCCCAGGGAGCCCAACGAGTGATCCTTTATGTTGAAAGTGATAATGAGCCCGCGGTCCGGCGCTACCGGGAAATGGGCTTTGAGATTATCGAACGTCACGTAGTCTATCGCCAGACCGAGGGGAGGACTAAAGCCTTAACTTAACCGCCAGAGTGCATAATATCTGCGCCCTCGGGTACTGATTCGTCCTCGGGATCATCGAGCCAGCCTTCAGGGAGCACCACCTTCGCCGGTGATCCCTGGCGCCCCCGTGGCCCCTCCGAGTCGAGGGCTCGTGCAGGAGAATCCGCGAAGGGTTTGAGAGCGCTATGCAACTCCGCCAGCGTACTAATGCGCGACAGTTCTGCGCGAGCCTCGCCGCCCACCGGAAAGCCTCGGAAATACCAGCCCATATGTTTGCGCAGGTCACGGCACCCCTTTGTTTCTCCGTCGTGGGCTATGAGTAATTCTGCATGGCGGGTAATGATCTCGGTTACCTCGCCGAGAGTAGGGCTGAGTGGGATGGGCTTATTATTTAAAGCGGCCGATAATTCGGCGAAGAGCCAGGGGCGTCCGAGGCAGCCACGGCCCACCACCACGCCGTCACAGCCCGTTTGCTCCATCATGGCCTGCGCGTCATGAGCCTTAAAGATATCACCGTTACCTAAGACAGGAATTTCGGGAAGCGATTCTTTTAGTCTGGCGATCTCATCCCAGTGAGCATGGCCCGAATAGCGTTCCGCTGCTGTGCGGGCATGTAAAGCCACGGCTTGAGCGCCCTCAGAGTAGGCAATGCGTCCTGCGTCGATATGGGTGTGGTGCTCATCATCGATGCCGATCCGGAATTTCACCGTCACGGGAATATCGGTTCCTTCGACTCCTTTAACCGCAGCCGCGACGATATTACCAAAGAGTCGCCGCTTATAGGGGAGGGCAGATCCACCACCGCGCCTGGTCACTTTGGGGACCGGACAGCCGAAATTCATATCAATATGGTCGGCGAGGTTTTCATCGGCGATCATTCGTGCCGCACGGTAGGTGTCGTGTGGATCGGTGGTGTACAGCTGCATGGAGCGGGGGCTCTCATCGGGTCCGAAGGTGGTCATATGGAGCGTTTTTTCGTTACGCTCAACGAGTGCGCGTGCGGTGATCATCTCGCATATATACAGCCCAGCTACGGTTCCAGTGCGAGCTAGCTCCTGTTCGCGGCACAGGGTGCGAAAGGCTATATTGGTTACCCCCGCCATGGGTGCGAGGATAACGGGAGAATTGAGCGTAATGGATCCGATTGAGAGAGTCACAGCAGCTATCTTGTCATAAACGCTTCAGGCTTAACCACCGTTGGGGGTTGGGGGGCGGGTTTCGCGAATTGCTCTCCATTTAGGGGTAAAGTAGGACGGGTAACTGGCGTCACCTTTATTGAAAAATGTTGCATTTAGCGTGAAGGGGTGCCACCTATTTTATCCCCCGTGCTCATGATGGGTATGGGGGTACACAGGAGGATTGTAATGAACGAACGTATTGCTAATGCCAAGTTGGCTAGCAAGGTCATGACAGCTGATGAGGCTGCACAATTCGTGAACCACGGCGACCACGTGGGCATCTCCGGATTCACTGGTGCCGGCTACCCTAAGGCTCTCCCTGGTGCCATTGCCCGTCGCGCGAAAGAAGCCCACGAGCGCGGCGATGAATTCATGATTGATCTCTTCACAGGCGCATCCACCGCCGACGATTGCGACGGTGTTCTGGCCGAGGCCAATGCCCTGCGATTCCGCACCCCTTACCAATCCGATCCCATCTTGCGCAGCAAGATTAACGACGGCACCACCCTTTATGCAGACTATCATCTCTCCGAGTCTGGAATGTATGTTGAGCAGGGCTTCTTTGGGCCCATGGATGTGGCCATCGTCGAAGCCGTACGCATCACCGAGGAAGGACATATCGTCCCATCCTCGTCGGTGGGTAATAATGTTGAATACCTCGATAATGCTGCCCGCATTATCATTGAGGTGAACTCCTGGCAGTCCCTCGAACTCGAGGGTATGGCCGATATCTACCGCATCAACAAATTGCCGAACCGCCAGCCTATCCCTATTACCGAGGCTGGTCAGCGCGTTGGTACCACCTATATCGATATCGACCTCGATAAGGTGGTCGCGGTTGTAGAGACTAACCACGCAGATCGCAATGCTCCGTTCAAGCCCATCGATGATCAATCGCGTCAGATTGCCGGCCACTTTTTGGACTTCCTCGAGGGCGAGGTAGCGGCTGGTCGACTCAGCTATGACGGCTATATCATGCAGTCGGGTGTGGGTAATGTGCCGAATGCCGTGATGGCAGGCCTGCTCGATTCCAAGTTTGAAAATATTCAGGCCTACACCGAGGTGATCCAGGACGGCATGGTCGATCTTATCGACGCCGGCAAGATGACGATCGCCTCCGCTACTTCCTTCTCGCTGTCGCCAGAATATGCGCACAAGATGAATGAGCAAGCGTCGAACTACGCGAAGAACCTCATCCTGCGCCCGCAGCAGATTTCCAACCACCCTGAAGTTGTGCGCCGTCTTGGCCTCATCGCCACCAATGGTTTAATCGAAGCCGATATCTACGGCAATGTTAACTCCACCAACGTGGCCGGATCTCGCATCATGAACGGTGTTGGCGGATCCGCAGACTTCACCCGCAATGCCTTTATTTCCTCCTTTATCACCCCATCGGATGCCAAGGGTGGGGCTATTTCGGCAATCGTGCCATTTGTTTCGCACGTGGACCACACCGAGCAAGATGTGAAGGTTCTCATCACCGAATATGGCTACGCTGATCTGAGAGGTCTAGCCCCAACCGAGCGGGCGCGCAAGGTTATTGCCATTGCGCACCCGGATTATCGTCCGCTGCTCGAGGAATACTACGAGCGTGCTCTACGCGTGGCTAAGGAGCGCAAGACCATGCAAACCCCGCATGATCTCAAGACTGCTCTATCCTTCCACGAGCGTTTCATTGAAACCGGCACTATGCGCAAATAATTCCTATAAAAACGCCCCTTCCCAATTGCGTGGGGAAGGGGCTTTCTTATAGCTTAAGCAGCGGTTTCTTTTAATTGAAGTGATGCGTTATAATATTCGAGTCGCTAGGGTTGCCTAGTGCTTTGGGCCTTTAGCTCAGCTGGTAGAGCTACGGACTTTTAATCCGCAGGTCCCGGGTTCGAGCCCCGGAGGGCCCACAAAATATCCAGCTACCATATGGTAGCTGGATATTTTATTTTCACGCTTGCGGCATTTTTTGGACAGTTCCAGTTACGTTGCGCGAATCCCTTCGACGGGCCATAGATCAGCAGTATATGCGGAGCCCGAGTGGTGCGTCACGGTATCCATGATCGCCAATAACACTAGATCAAAACTAAAACTAAGTGCTCCACTCCGTAGAAGGAGAGGAGCACTTAGTTATGTTTCGTTCGAGCCAGGAACTCAGTAGTGGATAGTGTCTACTTTGCGAGACCAGGTTTTAGGATGCCTTTACCCTTGGGCGTACCAGGCTTCATGGGCTTTTCAGGAGCCGGGGCGGGTTCTGGCACCTGGAAGAGACTTTGGAAGAAATTGATGATCGCTGGAATATTGATAAGCAGAATGATCGCACTGATAATTCCGATCACGAGGCCCACGATTTCTCCGGTTGAGCTTCCGGTCGGATCCGTGGGAGGATCTACTGGGTCGTCGCCAATGACGGTGACGTTGATTACTTTCACTACGGAGGATCCGTCTTTGAACGTCACCTTTACAGTGCGGGTTACCTGGTCGGGCTTGCTGGTATCAGCTTCGCTGATAACTTCGACAGTCGCTCCATCGGGGACGTTTAGGAGGCCCTCAGCTGGATCGAATACGTGGCCGACATTTACAGTTAAGTCTTCGGTGTCAACATCCATGATAGGTATGATGTCGAGGGCCTTGACTCGCAAAGCAACTTTTGTATTTTGGCACACTGCGGTGGCATCGTCGCCTGATTGGATGAAGGTACTTGGCTCTGGAGTCACCGGATCGAAGATGTAGAACTCGTTCTCGAAGCCCGTAGGAGCAGTGTCAGGGATGGGAACCGGTGTGCCATCGGCTTTTTCGTCAGTTTCGGAAGAATTGAGAGTTTCTTCAACGATGGACCCTGCAATCATATTTTTCGTTGCTAGGACGGTGGGGCTCGTTTCAGACTCGTAGTACTCTACAGTCACTTTGGGGGCCCAGACGTGCTTCTTGCCATCAGTATTCTCGGTACTGACCTCATACCAGTAGGAGTCAGCCGAGCAGTTCATGCCTAAACCGTCGGTCGTGCTTCCTGTTGAGACGAACTCTGTGAGCTCCTGGCCTTTAGAATTTCTAGCTCTCAGGCCTGCAGGTAAACGATTATTTCCACCGTCGATGATGGTGTCTATAGCGTTGTTGATGTTGCCGGCGTTGTCAGAAGCATCACTGGAAAATCCTGGAACACTCACCAATGAGTCACCTGAAATGTTGAGGGATGAGTTACCTGACTTTTTATCATCCTCGCCGAAAGAGCCACCAATAACAGTGCTGTTCGAGATGTTATAGAGTGCATCTTGAAATTGGAAGTCTTGATAAGAGCGCTTGAGTCTGCCCTTAGGTAGCAAAGTGCTCTTCACTGAGCTATCTGTGATGTTGACAGTACTATTAGCTGTGTTTATAGATACGAAAGGTTTCGAAAATATCCAAAATCCTGCGGACTTAGCATTCTCAAGGGTGGTTAGCTCCACATCGGACCGCTCGAAATTTAGGGATACGTTGCAGTCGGTCGGCGAACTGCACCCATTATACACCGAAAGGTTGTAGTCTTTCGCTGTGTCAGAAACGAGCACAGAATCCCTGAAAGTGACAGGAACTGTGCTCTGAAGGGCTGCTCGCTCAGCGGAATCTGGGTTGGTGTGGGCCAGCGTGACATTGGAATCTTCGAAGTGAACAGAATTTCCGCTGAATGAGGTGAATATCATGGCGCCCTCTCTTGCAGCGGAACCTGGAGCAATGTCTAACGTGGTTCCTTGCATGACCAGGCTGCCTTGCATAAATTGCCCATCGACTCCATATCCGGATGTAGGGCCGATATTAATACTGGAGTCGTCCCTGCCGTCCCCGACAAACGTGACGATGTCTCCTGGCGAGTTTTTGATTTGAATTCCGTAGCCGGATCCTGAAGATAAGTTGACCACGCCGTTGTTGGTGAAAGTAGAGCTTTTTTGGAAGGTGAGTCCTGTACCCGATGCGAGATTGAAGTTCAGAGTGACTCCATCCTCGACCTCAAGATCGACCGCGCGGTTAATTACGATGCCCTGGGTGAAGTTGGCATCCTCAACGAACTTAACAAGATCGTAATCGGGGTTGCCAATAGCGGCTTGTATGTCAGCTACCGTGCTTTGGGCGGTTACCTCAAATGTTTGGCCCGTAGCTGCGGCTACAGGAATGTTCGCCATCACGAGGCTAGTGCCGACCAGCAGCGACACTAGTTTAGTTCGTTTACTCATGACAGTTACCTTAACCGTTAAGAGGTCGATGCGCAGAGTTTGAAGAATCTTTGTCGCCTTAATTAGGCATTTTGGGGGGTAAAAGTTTGACTGCGCGCAACGCGGAATCGGGATGGTGACGGAAAGTTGCGCTAGTGAGAGATGGGGATCGGGCGGTTCCGCCTATATCCTGGGGGAATTGTATGACACGACTAATGTGGAGTTGTAAGGGCTACTCTGAGATCCAACGAGATCCACGTGTGGCCGCATACGTAACGATATGGAATCCAAGACCTCAAGACAAGTATCTCGACGAGCTATCCGAACCCGCCGATGTGGAGGGAGCAATCCAGGTTGTAGAGGAAGGGTTTGTGGCGCGTGAAAATCGTAGTCTTCCGATTTAAGTGCTATGAGAAGAGGTGGGTGAGTGGTAGTAGGGCTTCCCAGTTTGGGCTGCGATCATTGTGTTGCTCTTGTCGGCAGGGGTAGTTTGAGTGAGATCAACGCCAGGCAAGCAACGCGATAAAACGCTATTTGGCGTGCGAGTTTGCACTGCCGTAACAATATCGTTTAAGCTGTTGGAGCTGGCAACAGCGAATCGGCTTTATGTCGAATCAGTTTCTAGCTATGCTCCCATCGTCTAGGGGCCTAGGACACCGCCCTTTCACGGCGGCGACACGGGTTCGAATCCCGTTGGGAGTACCAGAGCATATTTTATCAACCTAGGATTGCTCTACGGCCCTGTGGCGCAGTTGGTTAGCGCGCCGCCCTGTCACGGCGGAGGTCGCGGGTTCGAGTCCCGTCAGGGTCGCAGCACAAAAAAGAGAACACTCATTGAGTGTTCTCTTTTTTGTGCTCGGTTGCCCTCAGATTGAAGGTCTCATAAGCCCTTGAAGTTCAATGCCAGCGATGGACGAGCCGCTATTGGCATTAAGGAACGTAGAACCTTATTAGCTGGAGCACTGGAATTCCGAAACCATGGTGTAGCAGTTACGCAAGTCTAGGTATCGCAGGATGATTAAGACTATACTGCTGAAAAAGGGTTGTGTAGTGCTGATTTGTTGCTTATCAAAGACCCCTGTAAAGTACTTAGTCGTTGCACAGACAGTCTCCACGCTGTTTGGGCAACGTCATATATTTGGCCCTGTGGCGCAGTTGGTTAGCGCGCCGCCCTGTCACGGCGGAGGTCGCGGGTTCGAGTCCCGTCAGGGTCGCTCTCATAGAAATATGAGGAGTGGCGCGGTAGCTCAGTCGGTAGAGCGTCCGCCTGAAAAGTGGAAGGTCACCAGTTCGATCCTGGTCCGTGCCACCATGAGATCCCCGAGTGCAAAAGCGCTCGGGGATCATTTTGGTTAGTATAGGCGTATGGCTAATAATACAAACCTCACCGTTGTTCACGACTCTCAGAATTCTTCGTATCACCTCATGGAGGGCACGACGCTCATCGGTCTGGCTGATTACCGGCAGATCGCCGAGCGGAGAAATTTCCACCATACGGAGATTTTCCCTGACTTCCAAGGGCGCGGTCTGTCTCAGGTGCTGATCAAGGGTGCACTGGATGATTCGATCGCCCAAGGTTTCACCGTTAGGCCGAGCTGCTCTGCGGTTGCCCATTTTGTTTCCAAGAATCGGGAAACCTACGCTGATCACGTGAATTAGTGACAATGGTCGTTCGGCTACGAGCTGAACGACCACCTTTAAATCACAAAATTGCCGCCTTTAACATAAGTGTCTGGGTCGACGAGTTTTATGCACTCCTCATCGCGACGAGCCCGTGCTACCGCTGGGATTCCCACGGCAATATGCTTAGCTGGCACGTCCTTAGTTACCACCGCGTTGGCGCCAATCGCCGAACCTTCTCCGATCGTGATAGGTCCGAGAACCTTCGCCCCAGCGCCGATCGTGACATTATCTTCGATTGTGGGATGGCGTTTGGTCTGAGTGAGTACCTGCCCTCCGAGAGTTACGCCGTGATAGAGCATGACGCCCTCTCCGATTTCTGTGGTTTCACCGATTACGACACCCATGCCGTGATCGATGAAAAATCGACGGCCGATAGTCGCTCCTGGATGAATCTCGACCCCGGTTGCGAACCGGGTTAGCTGCGCCAAGACGCGAGCAGGACCCTTGATGTCTCGCACCCACAGCCAGTGCGCAATCCGATGCGACCAGATGGCGTGGAGTCCCGAATAAACTAGGGCGTTTTCGATATCGCCTCGGGTTGCAGGATCATGTTCGCGCGCATTGCGAAGATCCTCTCGAACCCGGGATATGAGCGTAATTAGCATAGTAAATAAGAGCCTAGCAGTGCCCGCGATAAGATGATATAAAAAGCCCCACGTGTAGACCGTGGGGCGGGGGCGACGGATCGTTATTAGTCGCGGATATCGTCGTAGAGGACGGTGGAGACATAACGCTCACCGAAGTCGCATATAATAGTCACAATGGTCTTGTCGCGATTTTCCTCGCGCGCGGCTAGTTCGAGGGCGGCTTTCACGTTTGCGCCTGCGGAGATTCCGCCGAGTATTCCTTCCTTAGCACTGAGCTCGCGGGAGGCGGCGATAGCGTCTTCATTGCTGACTGTTAGGACGTCATCGTAGATTTTCTGATTGAGAATCTCCGGGATGAAGTTGGCGCCCAATCCCTGAATTTTGTGGGGGCCGGCTTTACCAGTAGACAGCAGGGGCGAAGCAGCAGGTTCGACCGCGTATATTTGAATGTCCGGCTTATGCTTGCGCAGAGTTTCGCCCGCGCCTGTAACGGTACCGCCAGTACCGACGCCGGCCACAAAAATATCGACGTTGCCATCGGTGTCGCGCCAAATCTCCTCGCCAGTAGTGCGGCGGTGAACCTCAGGGTTGGCGGCGTTGGCGAACTGGCGGGCTAGTATCGTCCCCTCACGTTCCTTAACGATTTCGTTGGCCTTATCTACCGCCCCTTGCATGCCAGCAGCACCAGGAGTGAGGATGATCTCGGCGCCGTAGGCGCGAAGGAGAACGCGGCGTTCGTTAGACATTGTTTCTGGCATTGTGAGCACGACATTATAGCCGCGAGCCGCGCCAACCATGGCGAGTGCTATACCAGTATTACCCGACGTTGCCTCAACGATTGTGCCCCCTGGCTTCAGGGCACCGTCTTTTTCCGCAGCGTCGATAATAGCCTTGCCGATTCGATCCTTAACAGAATGTGCAGGCCCGAAAAATTCGAGCTTGACGAGGACGTTACCTGGCAGATCTTTATCCAATCGGTTTAGTCGTACAAGTGGTGTGTCACCGATGGTGTCGAGAATTGAGTTCAGAATTTTAGCCATTGCGTGCTAGTCCTTAAATTTCGGTTGTACTGTTATCTAAATTTTTAAAAGAACGACGTCTTCATAGGGCTCCACTATAGCAAATCAATAGACCGCTGTGTCTACCGTATACTTTCGATCATCTAGTAAATTAGACAGCTACCAGTGTAGAGATTAATTCATTGAACGCGATTGTCAACGCTGATATTGCTGATTCATGCCAGGAGAAGGTTGTGGCGGTAGTTATTGCATTCGATAAATACGCTTAGTTTAGACAGTTATGAAATCTGCTAAGGCATTTATTTTCATTGGGAGAATGTGCAAATTATCTCAATAATCAGAACTGCTATCGTTAAATAAAAGTAAAAATGTCCGTTTTTTAGGAGAAACTTAAACAAAATCTACCCCCGTTCCCTTCCGACTGTTATCAAGGGAATTGACGCGGCAAAGAGGGCATAGTGAGTTCTGGGCGGGGGTGGGTAAATCTGGATTAAATTCTCAGTTCTCAGCCATTTTGCTCGTGAGTGTCAAGTAATACAGCCGAATATATGACAAAAACTAATGATATTTAGGCTTAAAGAAAACTTAGAAAAAGGCACCCATTAAGGGGCGAATGGACACAGTTAGGCGGCAATCTCTACCCCCATTTTGTGAATTTTCTCCGCGCATCGGAAAATTTCGGACATGCGGGTGCCTTTACCTCACCCCCACCACATTGGTATAATTTCGCTGGACTTCTTTCCAGTCTTCGAAGAAAAGCGGCTCTAACCCGCGCGCTGCGGGGGTGGTTGGATGTCCATATCTATGGCCGATCCCGGCGGTACAGTGAGCGGTTCGTTTTTACCCCCGACCGCTTGGGCGTTCGAGAACGGTTAATAGATCAGCTAAGGAAAAATTCCTTATCTCTCAAGAAAGACCGGAGGTTAGCAGTGGATACCCAGCGACTGAAAGACGATGAAGATGCCGTTCGTTCGGCACTTGCCTCGCTGAAGACTGCAACTGGCATTCCCGTTACAATGTTTGCGGCGCTTACGCCGGACAATCGACTTCAAATCACTCAGTGGGTTGGTCTGCGAACGCCTGCGCTTCAGAATCTCGTCATTGAGCCTGGTGTTGGAGTGGGCGGTCGGGTCTTGACCACAAAGCGTCCGGTTGGAGTTTCGGACTACACGCGTGCGACGGTCATTTCCCACGAGCTTGATGCCCTTATCTACGACGAAGGCCTGCATTCTGTGGTGGCAGTACCAGTCATTGTTAACCGTGAGGTACGCGGCGTGCTCTATGTCGGTGTGCATTCACCGGTGCGACTGGGCGATAAGGTCATCGAAGAGGTGACAATGACAGCTCGCTGCCTCGAGCAAGAATTTGCTATTAATACATCCTCAAGGCGCGCTGAGGGATTGCGTGGAGGCGCTACCAAGGGACGCATGATGAATGGTGCGGAGTGGGAGCAAATCCGTGCGACCCATTCGAAATTACGAATGCTCGCTAACCGTCTAGACGATGAGACTCTACGGGCCGAATTAGAGGAATTATGCGATCAAATGGTTGCTCCCGTGCGAGTGAAGCAAACGACGAAACTGTCTGCGCGTGAAATAGACGTACTCTCGTGCGTGGCCTTAGGGCATACAAATGTTGAGGCCGCTGAGGAAATGGGTATTGGTGCCGAAACGGTCAAGAGCTATCTGCGTTCTGTTATGCGCAAACTCGGTGCACACACCCGCTATGAGGCCGTCAACGCGGCTCGGCGCATCGGTGCTCTACCTTAAAGCAAGACACAATGAAGCCACCCCGAAAAGGATTTGGGGTGGCATTTTTTGTTATGCGCCCTCGCGCTTGCCGCCAGGGACCCACTTCACGTCGCCGTCGGGATTGGCCAATCGGCACAAGATGAACAGCAAATCTGAGAGCCTATTGAGGTATTTCGCGGGCATGACGGATGTGGTGTCAGGATAGGCCTCCACCGCCTCCCATGCAGAGCGCTCAGCTCGTCGGCATACAGTTCGTGCGATATGCATAAGTGCTGCCTGCTGAGTTCCTCCCGGCAGAATAAAAGAATCTAAGGGTGCAAGCAATTCGTTGAAGTGATCGCAATCAGCCTCTAAACGGCTGATATAGTCGGGCGTTATTCGCAAAGGCTCGTAGCCTAAATCCTCCTTTATAGGTGTAGCCAGATCAGCGCCAGCGTCGAAAAGCTCATTCTGAATACGTCTGACTATGTCCAGAATCTTCTCGTCGAGGGAGGCGAGCGCCACCACATGACCTAGGTGTGCGTTGAGTTCGTCGCACTCGGCATAGGCCACCAATCGCGGATCATTTTTTGGTACCCGCGAGAAGTCTGACAGACCAGTCGTACCGTCATCGCCGGTGCGGGTATATATTTTTGTCAAGTGAACAGCCATATCTCCACAGTACCCGCAAATTAAGTATGCTTAGGCCTTGTGAGCGATCGATTTTTGGTAAAAGGTGGCGCAACTCTCCGTGGATCAGTGAGCGTCAGCGGTGCGAAGAACAGCGTACTCAAACTTATGGCGGCAGCATTGCTCGCTGAGGGGACCACCGTGCTTAGAAATTGCCCTGAAATCCTCGATGTTCCCCTCATGGGCGAGGTTCTCGAGGGGCTGGGCTGCACCCTCAGTATTGACGGCTCCACGGTGAGTATCACTACTCCCGCTACACTGTCGTCCGAGGCCGACTTCGACGCGGTGCGACATTTTCGCGCGTCAGTATGCGTCCTGGGTCCTCTCACCGCCAGGTGTGGTCGCGCCGTAGTGGCACTACCTGGAGGGGATGCCATTGGATCGCGACCTCTGGATATGCATCAGTCTGGGCTGGAAAAGATGGGCGCACGAACCTTTATCAAACACGGTGCTGTAGTCGCCGAAGCTGGTGGTCTGCACGGAGCTGATATCCGCCTGGATTTCCCCTCCGTGGGTGCGACTGAAAATATCCTGACTGCGGCCGTCTTAGCCAAAGGCACGACGATATTGCATAACGCTGCCCGCGAGCCCGAAATTGTCGACTTATGCCGCATGTTAAGTGAAATGGGTGCGGATATTACCGGAGAAGGTACCTCAACCATCACCATTACTGGGGTCGAGCGGCTGCAGCCTGCTGACCATATCGTTATTGGCGACCGCATAGTGGCAGGAACCTGGGCGTACGCAGCAGCCATGACTCAAGGCGATATCACTGTAGAAGGCATTGATCCCAAAAATCTTCACCTTGCCTTGGAAAAGTTGAAAGGTGCGGGAGCTGTGGTCGAATCCTATGAACACGGCTTTAGAGTGACCATGAACCGCCGACCCAGCGCAGTTGATTATCAGACTCTCCCTTTTCCTGGGTTCCCCACCGACCTTCAGCCCATGGCAATTGGTTTATCTACCGTCGCTGATGGAACGAGCGTCATTACCGAGAATATCTTCGAATCGCGTTTCCGTTTTGTCGACGAATTACTGCGCCTGGGTGCAGATGCCACAGTAGATGGCCACCATGTGGTTCTGCGCGGAGTAAAGCAACTAAGTTCAACGACTGTGTGGTCTTCGGATATCCGTGCTGGCGCTGGCCTTGTCCTAGCTGCGTTGTGTGCCGAGGGAACGACGGAGGTTCGCGACGTGCACCATATTGATCGTGGTTACCCTCAGTTTGTAGAGAACCTCCAAAGGCTGGGAGCTGAAATACAACGCGTAGGTGACTAGCATTTACCCGTTGTGTGCTGGGGATTTGTGTGTTTGGTGTGGGGTGTGTAGTTTTATGTGGGTCGTTGCGGCCAGGGTTGGTCGTGGTGGTGCATGAGCTTGGTGCGATTTGACGCTGTGTGGTGTTAGGTTGTATG